>JAUSJX010000124.1 GCA_030647435.1 Candidatus Rokuibacteriota bacterium | reverse complement strand
GCCCCCGCGCGGAGCGCGCCCGCCATCGCCGCGGAGGGCTCGAGGGCCGTCACGGCCTCGAGCCGCTGCGCGAGCGGCAGGGCCAGGGCCCCGAAGCCCGCGCCCACGTCGAGCGCGTCGCGGCAGCCGACGAGGGCAGGGCCGAGGGCGCCGAGGACGCGCGCCGCGTAGTCGCTCCGCTCGTTGGCGCGCTCGTACCAGGCCACCGTCCGCTCGGTCCAGAACTCCGCGCGGGCGCCGGCGGCGGGGCGGCCGCCGCGGCGCAGGGCCGTGCTATGCTCCCGGCGATGTCGCTCCTGCTCAGGTGGCTTCACGTCGTGGCGGCCATCACCTGGATCGGCGGCATGCTCTTCGTCGCCCTGGTCCTCGTGCCGGTGACGCGGCGCGAGGACCCGGCGCTCCGCGCGCGGCTCTTCCACGCCGTGGGGGTCCGCTTCCGGACGATCGGCTGGATCGCGCTCGGCCTGCTGGTGGCGACGGGGCTCGGCAATCTCTGGCTCAATCCCTATCTCCTGCGCCTGCCTCGCCTGCACTGGAAGCTCGGGCTCGTCGTCCTCGCGCTGGGTCTAGCCGTCGTGCACGACTTCGTGCTGGGGCCACGCGCCGGCAAGCCCGGCGCCGCCCCATCGGTCCGCGTCCGCGCCTCCTGGGTCGCGCGGATCAACGTGCTGGTCGTCCTCGTCATCGTCCTGCTCGGCCTGTCGCTGCTCCGATAGCCGGCTCGGACTCCCGCAGCTCCCGGATCAGCGCGTCCAGCCGCCTCGACGTCTCCCGCACGTACCCGTAGAAGTGCTTGTGCATGAGCGCCAGCGTCAGCGCCTGCCGCACGGCCCTCGGGCGCCGGCACGCCGTCTCGAGGAACATCGAGAGCGTGAGCCACGCGCGGCGCGGCGAGGTGCGCAGGACGCACGTCCAGCCGATACGGAGGAGGAGCCCCAGGTCCTCGCGCCTGGCGCGGGCCCGGGAGCTGAGGAGCGCGCCCCGGTTCAGGATGAGCGCCATCGACCGCCGGCGGTAGTTGCGGTAGGCGTAGAGACGGCGGAGCAGCCGCCGGTAGCCCTCGTAGAGCTCGAGTCGTGACATGCCGCCCGGCACGATGTTCGTGAACACGAACTGGTCTCCCACCGACTCGGCGATGAGCCGCCCGGCCTTCTTCAGGCGCGCGTGGAGCGGCGTCTTCGGCATCGCGTTCAGCATGCCCGTCATCGAGATCGGGATCCGGGCCTGCTGGATGAAGCGGAACTGCTCCTCGAAGATGGCCGGGTCGTCGCTGTCGAAGCCCACGATCATGCCCGCCATCACCTCGATGCCGGCGGCCTGGATGCGGTGGACGGCGGTGACCATGTCCTCCCGCGCGTTCTGCGCCTTGTTCGACTCCTGCAGGCTCGCCATGCGGGGGGATTCGATGCCCACGAAGAGCGTGGTGAAGCGGGCCCGCTTCATGAGGGCCAAGAGCTCGGGGTCCTGCGCGACGTTGAGGCTCACCTCGGTCATGAACTCGATGGGATAGCCGCGCGCCCGCTGCCAGTCACCGAGCGCTGTCAGGAGAGCCTTAGCCTCCTTCTTGTTGCCGATGAAGTTGTCGTCCACGACGAAGATATTTTTCGCGCCGAGGGCAAAGATCGCCTCCACCTCGGCCAGCACCTGGGCGACGGATTTGGTCCGCGGCCGGCGGCCGTACATCACGATGATGTCGCAGAACTCGCAGTTGTAGGGACAGCCGCGCGCGAACTGGATGGCCATGCTGCGGTAGCGGTTGACCTTCAAGAGATCGAAGCGCGGCAGCGGCGAGTCCAGCATGCTCGGTTTCTCGTCCTGGCGGTACTCCGGCTGCCATACCCCGGTCTCGAAATCCCGGACGAATTGCGGCCACGTGTACTCCGCCTCGCCGACGAAGAGCACGTCCACCCGGCCCCGCAGCTCCTCCGGGCAGAGCGTGGCGAACGGGCCGCCGGCCGCGACCAGCTTGCCGCGGCGCCGGAAGGCCTCCGCGATCTCGAAGATCCGGCGCGTGTGCACGGCGAAGCCGGTGATGCCGACCAGGTCCGCGTCGGTGTCGAAGTCGATCGGCTCCACGTTCTCGTCGCAGAGCACGACCTCGTGGCCGGCCGGCGTCAACCCCGCCACTGTCGGCAGGGCGAGAGAGGGAAAGGCGCAGCGCTTCCCGATGCTCGGCAAGACCCGGTCGAAAGTCCAGAACGACTCGGGGTTCTTCGGCGCGATCAGATAGATCTTCAGCTTGCCCTCCCCTTCACGGCAGCGAGGCCGCGGGTACCAGCCGGCTCCTGGCCCAGCGGCGATAGCCGGGGCAGTCCCGGTACCGCCCGGCGAAGCACAGTGATCCGAGCTGGTCCGGGGTCGGGACGCGCACCCGGCCATTGGGCAGGCGGCAGTAGACGGCAACCTGGAAACCGGCCCGCCCCTTGCTCGCCCCCGGCATGAGCAGCGGACAGCCTGCGTCCCTCTCTCGATCGTCTCGTTTCATCGCTCGTCCTCCCAATTCCGCCCTGGGTACAGTATGCGCCGCGTCCGTCAGCTGGCGAGGGCCGCCTGCAGCCGCTCCACCGCCGCCTCGGCGTGCGGGATCGAGGCGTCCCTGCCCTGCTCGGCCTCGACGGCGTCGAACTCGCGCTGGAGCGCCCGTTGCGCGGCGGCGTCGAGGACGGCGTCGGCCAGCGGGAAGAGCACCCCGTTCTCCTTTTCGATGTGCTCGCGGAGGAGCGCGACGTACTCGCGCGCCTTCGCCGCGCGGGCGGCGGGCTCGCCCGCCTCCATGGCGCGGACCAGGGCCCGGCCGCGCTGGTGCTCCTCGAGCATGACGTCGATGGGACCGCCGACCGAGGGCACGCCGGCCTTGACCATGGCCGGGAACAGGGAGGTCTCCTCCTTGGCGTGGTGATTCTTGTCGGCGAAGGCGCGCAGCCACGCGATGATCTCCGGCCACCACCCCTCGGGCAGCGGCCGCCCACCCGCCAGGCGAGCGGCGGCCGCCTCGAGCACGCCGAGGGCGCGCAGGATGACCCGGTGCTCCTCGCGGAGCACCTCCGTAGCAGTGGGCATAGAAGACCTCCTCAGATCTTGAACAGCTCCCGGGCGTTGTCGCGCAGAAGCTTCTGGCGCGCCTCGTCTCTCAGCCCCAGGCCGTCGACCTGGTCGAGGCTCTCCTTCCACGGCAGCCCGTTGGTGCCCCAGACCGCGCGGTCCTGGCCCATGCGGCTGCCGATGAAGTTGATGATCTCCGGCTTGAGGTACTTCGGCATCCACGCGTCCACGCCGAACCAGACGTTGTCCCACTTGTAGCAGACGCTGATCAGCTCCTCGACCCACGGCCAGCCGGTGTGCGCGCCCAGGATCCGGAGGGTCGGGAAGTCCGAGGCGATCTGGTCCAGGTACATGGGGCGGCCGTGCTCGCTCGGCATGGACTCAAGCACGTGCCCGACCTGCATGGACACGGGCACGTCGAGCTCCGCGCACTTGGCGTAGAGCGGGTACATCTTCTTGTCGTGCAGCGGGATGTCGAAGCCGTAGATGTGGACATACACGCCCTTGAAATTGTACTTCTTCACGGCCAGCTCGATCTCGGTCAGGCTCTCCTTGATGCGGAAGGGATTGTAGCCGGCGAGGCCCACGAAGCGGTCCGGGTACTTCTCCGTGTACTGGGTCACCTCCTCGAGGGACGTGTCCATGTACATCCACTTGTTCCAGTACGACCACATCTTGGTCTGGGTGATGAAGACCTTCTCGACGCCCGCCTCGTCCATCTTGCCGAGCATGGTCGGGATCGAGTCGAACTGCGGCAGGCTGCCGATAGCGCGCTCCATCCGGCAGATCAGCTCGCCCTTCTTGGCGTCGGTCCACTTACCGATGAACTCCGGTGTCGCCACGTAGTACATGATGTCGAGCGCCTTGGGTCGCGGGGTCATGGCAGGCTCCTTGTCGTTGTTCCGGTTAGGCCCCAATTAGGCCATTGTCAGGCCGCCGCTCACGCTGAGCGTCTGGCCGGTGACGAAGTCGGCAGCGGGCGAGGCCAGGTAGACGACGGCCCCGGCGATGTCCTCGGGCTGGCCCACGCGCCCGAGCGGGATGGCGCGGGTAACGGCCTCGATGACTTTCTCGGTCTTGGGCGACTGCTCGCGGATGCTCTGGAGCAGCGGCGTCTCGGTCAGGCCCGGGCAGACCACGTTGACCGTGATCTTGTGGCGGGCCATCTCGCGGGCCAGGGTCTTCGAAAACGCGATGATCGCGCCCTTGGTGCCCGCGTAGACCGCCTCGCCCGTCGAGCCCGCCCGCCCGGCGTCGGAGGCGATGCTGATGACCTTGCCCTGGCCGCGCGCGACCATGGAGGGCAGCGCCGCCTTGCAGACGTAGAGCATGCCCTTGAAGTTGATCGCGATGATCTTGTCCCAGGTCTCCTCTTCGCTGTCGAGGAACATCTCCATCCGGTCCCACCCGGCGTTGTTGACCAGGATGTCGATCTGGCCGAACTGGGCGAGGGTATCGGCGATCGCCCGATCCACCTGCACGCGCTTCGTCAGGTCGGCCGGGAGCGCCAGCGCCTTGACGCCCGTGGCCTCGATCTCGCCCGCCACAGCAGCGGCGTTGTCGGCCAGGATGTCCAGCACAGCGACCTGTGCGCCTTCCTGGCTGAGCCCCAGCGCGATGGCCCTGCCGATGCCGCGGCCGCCGCCGGTGACGAGCGCCGTCTTGCCTCGAAGCTTCATGACGTTCTCCTCCTCGTTCTCTAGCGTACGTTACTCATGAACGCCCTGTCCGCGTTCTCGCCGCCCCCTCACCCTACCCTCTCCCCCTTCGGGGGCGAGGAACCGGCACGCCGCCCCCTCATCTACTCAGCCCTCGCCGCGCGGCTGAGCCGCTCAGCTCGAACTGCGGCCCTCTGCCCCTCCGGGGGCGAGGGAACCGAAACGTCTCCCTCTCACCTTGCCCTCTCCCGCTCCGGGGGGAACCGAAACGCCGCCCCCTCACCCTGCCCTCTCCTCCTCCGGGGGCGAGGGAACCCTACGCCTCCCTCTCCGCTCCTCCCCTCCGGGGCCGAGGGAACCGAGGTCTCCCTCTCCCTCGGAGAGGGAGAGGGTTGGGGTGAGGGTGGCGCTGTCTTCACGCATAATCCGGGCTAGCGGTTGACCCAGACGGGCTTGCGCTTCTCTGCGAAGGCCTTGAGCCCCTCGTGGGCGTCCTCGGTCGCCATCAGCTCGTGCTGGTAGAGATCCTCGAGCCGGCTCAGCGCGATCTCGAACGGCGCCCCGGCCGCCTCGCGGACGGCGCGCTTGGTCAGGCGCAGCACGGCGGCGCTCTGGGCGGTGAAACGCGCGATCTCCGCCTCGACCGTCTCGGCAAGCTTGTCTGGCGGCGCCACGCGATCCACGAGGCCGATCCGCAGCGCCTCGGCGGCGCCGATGACCTGGCCGGAAAGCAGGAGCTGGAGCGCGCGCTGCGCCCCGACGCGCACCGGATAGTGCAGCGCCGCGATGGGCGGGAAGACGCCGACCTTGATCTCGGGCTGGCCGAGCGTGGCGCTCTCGGAGGCGACGACGAGGTCGCAGAAGGTCGCGAGCTCCGCCCCGCCCCCGAGCGCCGCGCCCTGCACCGCGGCCACCGTGACGCAGTCGAGCGCGTGCAGCCGGCGGAATATGCCGTGGAACGCCTCGAGCATGGGCTTGATCCTGTCGCCCATGTGGTCCTCGACGTCGACGCCGGCCGAGAACGCCTTGCCCTGGGCCTCGAGCAGAACGCACTTGAGCCCGGGGCGCTCGGCGACCGCGTCGAGAGCGTCGTTGAGCTCCTCCATCATCGGGATGGTCATGATGTTGAGCGGCGGCCGCGCGAGCGTCAACCTCGCGACCGTCCCGTCCCAGGCGCGCCCGATGAGCCCTGACGCGCTCACGGCGCCCACCCGCAGACGATGACGGGCTCGCCGCAGACTCGGCAGAAGATGGAGTCCTGGGGCGTGCGCGCGGCGCCACAGACCTGGCAGTTAACCAGGGCCTCAGCCGGATCCTGGGCACGCGTCCGGGTGTCGCGGTCGGTTGTGGCGGCAGGCTGGGTCATGGCTTCCTCCTCACTTGCGCAGGTCGAGCACGCGCTGGGCCTTGCCCGCGCTGCGCTCGATGGTCTTGGGTGGCACGACGCTGACGGCGGCGGTGATGCCGATGGTCTCGAAGATCTTCCGGCGCACGACGGCCTCCAGCGCTCGCATGGCGTCAGCGCCCGCCTCGGCAACGGCGGCGCGCGCCTCGACCCGCACCTCCATCGTGTCCAGCGCGCTGTCGCGGCGGACCACAAGGAGGTAGTGCGGCTCGACGTCGGCGACCTGGAGCAGCGCGTGCTCGACCTGCGAGGGATAGACGTTGACGCCGCGGATGATCAGCATGTCGTCCGTGCGGCCCATGATCCGGCCGATGCGGGCGAGCGTCCGGCCGCAGCGGCACGGCTCGGTCGTCATCGAGGTCAGGTCGCGCGTCCGGTACCGCAGCACCGGCAGCGCCTCCTTGGTGAGCGTGGTGAAGACGAGCTCTCCCACCGTTCCCTCGGGCACCGGCGTGAGCGTGGCCGGGTCGACGATCTCGGGCAGGAAGTGGTCCTCGGCGACGTGCATGCCGTCCCGCTCGGGGCACTCGACGGACACACCGGGGCCGATGACCTCGCTGAGCCCGTAGATGTTGAGCGCCATGATGTTGAGCCGCGTCTCGAGCGCGTTCCGCATCGCCTCGGTCCAGGGCTCGGCGCCGAAAAAGCCCACGCGGAGCTTGAGGTCCTTGGGCTTGAGGCCCGCCTCCTCGATGGCCTCGGCCAGGTGGAGCGCGTACGAGGGCGTGCAGCAGAGCACCGTCGCGCCCAGATCGCGGAGCGCCATCAGCTGGCGGTCGGTGAAGCCGCCCGACATCGGCACCACGGCGGCGCCCACCCGCTCGGCGCCGTAGTGGAAGCCGAGCCCGCCCGTGAACAACCCGTAGCCGTAGGCGTTGTGGACGACGTCGCTGGGGCCCACGCCGCCCGCCATCAACGTGCGGGCCATCACCTCGCTCCAGGTGTCCACGTCCTGCCGCGTGTAGGCGACCACGGTCGGCTTTCCCGTCGTGCCCGAGGACGCGTGCACGCGGATCACTTCCTCCATGGGCACGGCCAGGAGACCGTAGGGATAGGTCTGCCGGAAGTCGTCCTTGACCGTGAAGGGGAGCCGGGCCAGGTCGGCCAGGGAGCGGATGTCGCCGGGCTGGACCCCGGCCTCGCTCAGCCTCTCACGGTACAGCGGGACGCGCTCCGACAGGCGGGTGATGAGGGCCTTGAGGCGATGGACCTGCCGGGCCTCACGCTCGGCACGCGGCATGCGCTCGATCACAGCCAGATCCGTCATCGCGGGATCTCCTCCTCGACCAGCTCGAGTCCGTACGCTTCGTGCGCGGCGCGGTCGGCCGGGCCGAGCCGCCCCCCGGGCCCGAGCGCATAGCCGCGGTCGGCGATGCGGAAGGCCGCGCGCGCGTTCTGCTCGACGAGCAGCATGCTGAGCCCCTCGCCCTTGAGCGTCTCGATCACGCGGAAGATCTCGGCCACCATCAGCGGCGCCAGACCGACCGAGGGCTCGTCCAGCAGGAGGCACCGCGGCCGGGCCATGAGCGCCCGGCCGATGGCCACCATCTGCTGCTCGCCGCCTGAGAGCGTGGCGACGGGCTGCCGCAGGCGGGATGCGAGGACGGGAAAGAGCGCCAGCACGCGCTCGAGGTCGGCAATCATCGTTTGCCGCCGCCCCGCGCGTCCGCGCGCATAGGCACCGAGCGCCAGGTTGTCCCGCACGCTGAGCGGACCGAAGAGCAGGCGCCCCTCGGGCACCATCGAGAGGCCGAGGTGCACGATGGCCTCCGTCGGCCGCCCCGTGATGGGCGCGCCCTCGAAGAGGACGGCGCCCGCCCGGACCGGCACCATCCCCGTGACGGCGCGCAGGAGCGTGCTCTTGCCGGCCCCGTTCGGGCCGACCAGGGTGACGAGCTCCCCGTGCCCGACCTCGAGCGACACGCCGCGAAGCGCCTGCACCCGGCCGTAGAAGACGTCGATGCCCCGGACCTCGAGGGCGGCCGGCATCACGCCGCCTCCACACCGAGATACGCCGCGATCACGGCGGGATCCCGCCGGACATCGCGGGGCAGCCCCTCGGCGAGCTTCTCGCCGTAGGAGAGCACCAGCACTTCGTCGGAGAGGCCCATGACGAAGTCCATGTGATGATCCACCAGGAGCACCGTCGTCCCGTCCTCGCGGACCTTGCGGATGAGCGCGGCCAGGCGGGCGTGTTCCTCCGCGTTGAGCCCGGCGCCGGGCTCGTCCAGCAGGAGGAGACGCGGCCCGCCGGCCAGCGCCCTGCCCATCTCGACCAGGCGCTGCTCGCCGTAGGGCAGGAGCGCGGCGGGCCGGTGCGCGCGGTCTTCGAGCCCGAGCCACGCGAGGACCTGCCAGGCGCGCTCTCTGAGACGCTTCTCCTCCTCCCGCATTCGCCGCGTGCGGAACGCGCAGCCCGCCCAGCCGGCCCGCCCCCGCCTGTGGCAGCCGACGAGGACGTTCTCGAGCACCGTCATGTCGCCGAAGAGCCGGACGAGCTGGAAGGTGCGCGCGATGCCGCGCGCGGCGACCGCGTGGGGCCGCCGCACCGGCAGGGGCTCGCCCTCGAAGAGGACGCGACCTCGCGTAGGCTCGATCACGCCGGCGATCATGTTGAAGATGGTAGTCTTCCCGGCGCCGTTGGGTCCGATCAGCGCCTTGATCTGCCCGGCCTCGACGGCGAAGTCCACGGCGCGAACGGCCGTGAGGCCGCCGAACTCCTTGCCGAGCCCCTGGACGTCGAGGAGAGCGCCCGCGCTCACGCGGCCCTCCGGGCGAGGCCCGCGAGGCCGCCGGGCAGGAGGATCATGAAGGTCATGAGGACGAGCCCGAAGACGACGATCTCGTATTCCGCCGCCGCGTGAGAGGCCGACAGAAGCGGCAGGAGCGAGCGGATGCCCTCGGCCAGCAGCACGACGACCGCCGCGCCCAGCACGCCGCCCCAGAGGCTCGCCGTGCCGCCCAGCACCACCATGACCACCAGCTCGACGGAGAAGGCAAAGCCGAACGGCGACGGATTGATGAAGGTCAGGTAGTGGGCGTAGAGCGCCCCGGCGAGCGCCGTCGTCGCGCCGGCCACCGCGAAGACCCCGAGCTTGAGCTTGGTAGTCGCGATGCCCGCGGCTTCGGCAGCGGCCGGGCTGCCGTGCAGCGCCCTCAGCGCGCGACCGATGCGTGAGTCCACGACGTTGCCCGCCAGGCCGAGCACGGCCAGGAGACAGCCCCACGCGAGCCAGAGCATGCGCGCGTCGGTGTCGAAGCGGAAGCCGCCGACGGCGAGCGGCGGGATGCCCGTGAGCCCCGAGGGCCCGCCGGTGACCGCGCTCCAGTTCACGAGGACGTAGTAGACGATGATGCCGAAGCCGAGCGTGGCCATCGCCAGGAGCAGCCCCGAGAGCCTGAAGACGGGCAGGCCCACGAGGAAAGCCGAGACCGCTCCGGCCAGCACGGCCGCGGCCACGGAGAGCCAGCCGTTCCAGCCGTAGGACGCCGTCAGCACGCCCGAGACGTACGCGCCGATGGCGTAGAAGGCGGCCTGGCCGAGCGAGACCTGCCCCGCGAAGCCCATGACGAGCGACAGCCCGAGCGCCGCCATCCCGTTGAGCGCGATGAAGATCAGCATGCCGAGGACGTAGGTCGAGCGGACCATGCCCCCGGCCGCGCCGATGAGGACCGCAGCGGCCGCCAGCAGCGCCCAGCGACGGCCGGGCGTCATGTCTCGCCCTCTTCCGCCACCCGCCAGGGCAGCCACCCCGCCGCCTGCACCAGGCCGATCACGATCAGCACCACGAAGGCCACCGCGTCCTTGTAACCGGACGAGAGAAAACCAGCGGACAACGATTCGAGAACGCCCAGGAGGAAGCCGCCGGCGATCGCGCCCGGCGGACTGACGAGCCCGCCGAGCACGGCCGCCACGAAGCCCTTGAGCCCGAGCATCAGCCCCATGTCGTAGGTGGCATAGGTGATGGGCGCGATCACCGCGCCCGCGACCGCCCCGAGGGCGCCCGACAGGGCGAAGGCGAGCAGCCACATCCGCTCGACGGGGATGCCCATGAGCCGGGCCGCCCGGGCGTTGATCGCGCAGCCGCGGACGGCCGTGCCTGGGTAGGTCCGCGTGAAGAAGAACCAGAGCCCTGCGAACACCGCCGCGGCCACGCCGAGGACCCAGATTCCCTGCCTCACGATCGTGGCGCCCAAGAAGTGGAGCGGCGGTCCCGCCGAGAAGGCCGGCAGCGCGAAGGGGTCCGTGCCCCATACGACGAGCGCCCCGCCCCGGAGGGCGATGGAGGCGCCGATCGTCACGATGAGGATGGTCAAGCCCGGCGCGTTGGCGATGGGGTGAACGGCCGCGCGCTCGAGCAGCGCCCCGAGCGCCGCGACGCACGCGATCGTCAGCGCGAAGGCCGCCCATGCGCCCAGCCCCCGCGACTCGAAGGTGACCATCAGGAGCGCCCCCAGCATGACGAATTCGCCCTGGGCGAAGTTGATGACGCGCGTGACGCTGTAGACGATGACGAAGCCGAGTCCGATGAGCGCGTAGACGCCGCCGACCACCAGCCCAGAGGCTAAATACTGAGCAAGTTGGTCAGCGGCTGTCATACGGTGGTTGTCACTTGGCCTGGCGCCACTGGCCGTCCGTGATCTGGATCATGGTGACGGCGCGGCGGTCGAGGCCGTTGTGGTCCGTGGCCGAGAAGTCGAACACGCCGGTGATCCCGACGAAGTTCCGGGTGCCTTCGATGGCCGAGCGGACGCCCGCCCGGTCGGTCCCGGCCCGCTCGAGGGCCTTGACCACGAGGTGCACGGCGTCCCAGGCGTGGCCGCCGAAGGTGTTGCGCGGGCCGTACTTGGCCTCGAAGTCGCGCGCGTAGGCGAGCAGCACGGGCTTCTGCACATCGCCGTCCGGCAGCTGCTCGGCCACGAGCAGCTTGCCGGCGGGGAAGACCACGCCGTTCGAGGCGGGGCCCGCCAGCTGGATAAAGGTCTTGTTGCCCACGCCGTGGCTCTGGAACAGCGGCATCTTCAGGCCGAGGTCGGCGTAGTTCTTGGTGGCGAGGGACGCCGAGGGCGGGATGGACCAGATGACCACGGCCTGCGGGTTGGCCGCCTTGACGCGGGTCATCTGGGCGGTCATGTCCACGTCCTTCTGCCCGAACTTCTCGTTCGCGGCGATCGTCAGGCCCGCCTTCTGCGCCGCCTTCTCGAACTCGATCCAGCCCAGCTGGCCGAAGGCGTAGTCCACGTTGAGCCAGCCGACCTTCGTCAGGCCCTTGGCCTTGAGGTAGTCCACGAGCACGCCGACGATCAGGTAGTCGCTCTGCGGCGTCTTGAAGATCCACTTGCGCTCGGCGGCGGGCTCGACGATCTTGATGGCCGCGGCGCAGGAGACGAGCGGCACCTCCGCCTTCTGCACCGTGTCCAGGATGGCCAGCGACGTGCCGGAGAGCGTGGTGCCCACGATCGCCGTGACCTTGTCCTCGTCGATGAGCTTCTTGGCGGCCAGCACCGCCTTGGTCTCGTCGCTCGCGTCGTCGTAGATCACGATCTTGAGCGGGTGGAGCTTGCCGTCGGGCCCCTTGATCCCGCCCTTGGCGTTGATGTCGGCCTCGAGCATGAGCGCCGTGTCGCGCTCGGGGATGCCGAGCGAGGAGCCCGGGCCCGTGATGGAGAAGATCGCGCCGACCTTGTAGGCGTCCTGGGCCTGGGCGGCCGGACTGCCCCACGTCAGGGCAAGGGTGGAGAGCAGCAGGGCCAGTATCGCGCGCATAGTCAGGTCCTCCTTAGACATCTCGCTCCATTTGGATCATCGGTCCGTGGCGGAAGCCCAGCCGCGTGAAGAACTCGCGGATGTCGGCCTGGCCGAGGTCGATCAGCGTCGCGACCTTGGCGATGGACCGGAGCTCGCTGCCGCTGTCGAGAAAGCGCTGGAGGAGCGCGTGGCCGACGCCCCGCCCGCGGTACGGCGGGTCCACGCCGATCAGGTCGACCCAGCCGGTCGGCTCGGCGATGCCGAACTCGCTCTCGCTCACCCAGCCGAACAGGAAGCCCGCGAGGCGGCCATCGGTCTCGGCCACGAGCGACATCCAGGGCGGCCTCAGCACCGAGATCTCGAGCCTGCGCTGCCAGTAGTCCTTGCGGGTCTGTCCGGAGAGCTTCTCGTCGATGCGCACGAGCGCGTCGAGGTCGGACGGCTCCACGGGTCGAATCGACACGTCCAGTCGGGCCATGTGTGTCTCCTCGCGCTTCAGGCGGCCACAGCCGCGGTCGTGGCCATCTTGCGGTGGCGCTGCAGCCCCAGGAGCGCGGCGCCGAGCGCGGTCGTGTACTCCGGGCCGTCAGGCACGTTGACCTGGACGCCGAGCTTGTCCTTGAGGGCGACCACCATCCCCTCCTGCCGGGCGACACCGCCGATGAAGGTCACGGGCCCGTCCATGCCGACGCGCTTCAGGAGGGACAAAGCCCGGTCGGCCAGCGAGTTGTGGATGCCGCGCAGGATGTTCTCCACCGTCACGCCTTCCGAGATGTGGTTGATGATCTCGGACTCGGCCAGCACCGCGCAGACGCTCGAGATGGCCTGCGGCCGCGTGGCCCCGAGTGACATCGGACCGATATCGGCAACGGTCACCTCGAGGTACTTCGCCGCGCGCTCGAGGAAGCCGCCCGAGCCCGCCGCGCACTTCTCGTTCATGTGAAACTCTTTGACCTTGCCGCCGTCGCGCAGGTGGATGGCGCGGGAGCACTGCGCGCCGATGTCGAGGACGAAGCCCGCATCGGGGAAGAGCGTCGCCGCGCCGCGGGCGCCGCACGTGAGATCGGTGATCTGGATGTCGCGGAAGGGCACGGCGTAGCGCCCGAGGCCCGTCGTGGCGATGTAGCCGACCGCGTCGGCGCCAACGCCCGCATCCGCGCAGGCGGCCTCCATGGCCAGGCAAGACACCTTCTCGAAGTCCGCCTTGGTCTTCACCTGGCCGCGCCCGCGGATCCCGCGGTCCTCGTCCACGAGCACGCACTTGGTCGTGCCCGAGCCGATATCGATGCCGGCGATCAGCATGGCTAGGCCCTCCCCGCGCCCTCGGCGACGTGCTCGCCGCGGGCGCCTGCCTGGGCGCGCTCGAGGGCGAAGAGCGCCGCGCCGAGTGCTCCCATGTAGTGGCCCTCCTCGCTGACGTTGATGGACTGGCCGAGCACCTCTTCGAGCGCTCGGACCATGCCGATGTTCAGGCTGACGCCGCCCGTGAACGTCACCTCGTTCTCGACGCCCACGCGCCGGATCAGGGACATGGTGCGCGTGGCGATCGCCTTGTGGACGCCGCCCAGGATGTCCTCGATGGTCTTGCGCTGCGCCAGGTAGGACATGATATCGCTTTCGACGAAGACGGTGCAGACCGAGGTCAGGCGCACCGGCACCTTGGCCTGGAGCGCCAGGGGCCCGATCTCGTCCAGACCGACTCCCGTGACATCCGCGGCCGCCGAGAGAAAGCGGCCGGTGCCCGCCGCGCACTTGTCGTTCATCGAGAAGTCCATGACGGAGCCGTCGGGCCCCACCTTGATGACCTTGGTGTCCTGCCCGCCCATGTCGATGACGGTGCGCGTCGCCGGAAACAGCGACTGGGCGCCGCGGGCGTGGCACGTGATCTCGGTGATCTGGGCGTCGCCGAAGAGGATCTTGTACCGCCCGTAACCCGTGCCGACCACGTAACCGACGGCCTCACGGGGCAGCCCGGCCGCCTCGCACGCCTTGACGAAGGAGTTCTCGCCCGCGCGTGAGACGTTGGCGCCCGTCGGGATGAGGATGCGCGCGAGGATCGTGCGCGATTCATCCACGATGACCGCCTTGGTCTGGGTGGACCCGACGTCGACTCCGCCGCCGTAGATCATGAAAGCCTCCTCGACATCCTGAGAGTGGGCACGGTGATCGGGCGGAAGAGCCCGGCCCTCACGATGAGCTCGGTCTTGACGTAGGCCTGGCCGGCGACCATGGCGAGCCCCGCCAGCGCGGCGGCCGTGGCGGCGGCAGGGGGCGAGGCCAGCGCCACGGCGAGCGCCCCCAGCGGAAGCGCTCCGCCAAGGCCGGCGGCGAGGCGCCCCGCGGCGCCGCCCCGGAGGGAAGCCGTCGCGTCCCTGAAGGCGTGGCCGGCGGGCGTCGAGACGTAGGCGCGCCCCGCCCAGAACGTCAGAATGACCAGCAGGATGCCCGCGGTGAGGACGGCGGGCGGGACCGTCCGTCCCGCCAGGACCTCGAGGAGCATGTAGGCGCCCGCGCCCGAGACCGCCGCCGAGAGCAGGAAGAGCCACGGCATGACGGCCGCGTCCCAGGCGGCGATGCCCCGCGAGCGGCGGAGGATCATGCCCTGGGCCAGCGCGAGCAGGACCGCCGCGGCGAGCGCCTGGGCGCGGTGCAGTCTCAGCGGGAAGGCGATGTCCGCGGCGACCAGCAGCACGAAGATGCCGCCGATCCAGAGCTCGCGCGACATCCACGAGGTCCGCACCTTCCAGAGCACCCGCGGCCCGCGGAGGGGCCGCCCAGCCTCGCCGGCTACAGCGACGAAACCCGCGAGCACGAGAAGGGGCGCCAGCCATGACGCCAGTGCCACGGCCGGCCCCCGCTCGAAACCCGCCACCATGACGGCTGTGCCGTACAACCCGGCCCCTACCCCGCCCAAGGTGAAGTTGGCGACGGCCTGCCAGCCCCAGAGCCGCTGGCGCTGCGCCGGAATCAGCTCGACCGGAGGAGTCATCTCGCTCTCGCGCGCATGGGTCACTCCACCACGTAGAAGACGTTCGGCTGCGTACCGCACTCGGGCATGAGCGGCTGGGCCTTGCCTTCGCCCAGCGTCTTCGACACCGGGCTCGCGGGATCGTCGAGGTCTCCGAAGATGATCGCGTTGGCGATGCAAGAGACCGAGCACATGGGCGTGGCCGCCGCATCCACACCCGGAGTCAGCCCCTGGGCGAGCCCCTCGTCCACGCGCTCCTTGCAGAAGGTGCACTTGGTCATGACGTCGTGCCGCTCGGGCCGCGCCGTGGCGGTCTCAGACGGCGTGAGCGCGCCGAAGTAGCCGGGCGCCTCGTGGACGCGGTGGCGCGCGTGGTAGGGGCAGGCCACGGCGCAGTAGCCGCAGCCGACGCAGGCGTTGTACTCGATCCAGACGATGCCGTCGGCCCGCTGGCGCGAGGCGCCCGTGGGGCAGACGGGCACGCAGGGCGGCTCGGCGCAGTGCATGCACTGCATCGGCAGGAAGACGCGGCGCACGTCGGGGTACTCGCCGATCTCGCAGTCGGCGACGAAGCGCCACGCCGTTCCCGCGGGCAGCCCCTGCTCCTGCATACAGGCGATGGTGCAGGTCTGGCAGCCGACGCAGCGCCGCGTGTCAATCACCATGCCCCACTTGGCCATTACGACGCCCTCCGGATAGCCACCGGGACCAGGTCGGCGCCGGAACCCGTCGCGTCGGTCAGCGCCAGGTCCATGCTCGCCACCTGGTTCAGGTTGGGCATCCCGAGGTCGCGGGCGAAGGGCGTCGCCCAGTTGCCGAACTGCTGGAGGATCACGGCCACGTCGGGCCTGACGCCCTCGCGCAGGATGGCGCGCCCCTGCGTCTTGCCCGTCGGCGACTCGACCTCGATCAGGTCGCCCTCGGCGATGCCGAGCCGCCGCGCGGCGCCCCGGTTGAGCATGACGCCGAAGTGGCCGCGCACGTGGCGCGCCACGTCGGCCATGATCGGCAGCGAGACGTTGGAGCCCCAGGAGTACTGCATGCTGCGGCTCGTCAGCAGCCAGAACGGGAAGTCGCGCCCGTTTTTCCCGTGGATCTCCGCCGAGCCCAGCCAGATGCCCGGGAAGTCCTTCCACTTCGGCAGCGGCTGGTACTCCTCGAGCTGGACGTCCCACCACGTGATTTCCCGCTCGTGCAGCCGCGCCCCCAACTCCTCGCCCATGCGCTTGATCCGCTCCTGGTAGGGCAGCTCGTAGCGGAGGCCCTTGGCGACCATGGTCGAGTGCAGGAAGTACTGCTTGGTCGCGAACGGCACGAAGAAGGCGCCGTGGCGCTTGAACCACTCGAGGTCGCGCTCCTCGGCGCCGCCGGTCAGCGAGCGCGTCGCCGCGCGGCACACGCGATCCCAGATCTCGGCCGCCACGGGCAGCGTCGCGCCGGTGCCGGTGCCGGTGCCGGTGCCGGTGCCAGGAAAGGCATAGTCGTAGCCCACGCCCTTGAGCGGCACCGTCGTGCCCGAGCCGCGGTTGATTGCAGCGAGGTACTCGGGCAGGAGATCGGTGCGGGCCGCCAGCTCCGTGGCGACGTCGGTGAGGTCGCGGACGTCGCACGGCGAGGCGACCGCCGGCTGCCGGAGCGCCCAGCCCGAATGCTGCCAGTACTGCTCGATGTATTTGGTGCCGCCGACCCTGTACAGCTGGAGCGACTCGAGGTCGGTCGCTTCCGGCAGCAGGAGGTCGGCGTACCAGTTGGTCTCGTCCTGCGTGTAGGCGAAGGCGGCGACGAAGGGGAAGCGCTCGAGCTCCCGCTCGATGCGCCCCGTCTCCCAGTTAGACACGGCCGGGTTGGTCCGGTAGATGATCCACACGTCCGGCAGGGTCGGCGCCGGCCAGTGCTCCGGCGGGCTGTCCATGAAGAGCCACGGCAGATGCGCCGGGCCGAGCGCCGCCGACCACGGCGAGTTGCCGGCCAGCGGCACGAGGGTGCGGTACGCGTTGCGAATGTGCGGGGAGCCCTTCCACGTGTCCTTGCCCGTCGCGTTGAGCGGCTGCTCCATGAAGCCGTCGGGCCCGGGCTTGACCGAGTCGAGCCGGTTCTGCGCGGGCCGGTTGAGCCTGACCGTGGTGCCGAGGATGCCGCCGGGCACCTCGAGCGCGCCGACGAGCGCCGCCAGCATGGTCCGCGCCCAGCAGCATTCGTAGCCGCCCCAGCCGTTCGTCACCGTCTTGCCGAGGAGCACGGCCACCGGCCGGTGAGGATAGGTGATGCCGTCGATCTCGATGGTGGCGCCTACCTTGGAGTGATCGAGGTACTCGGCGGCGATCCGCCTGATCGTTGCCGCGGGCACGTCGGCGATCCCGGCCGCCCACTCCGGCGTATAGGGCCGGACGTGTTCGAGCAGCAGCTGGAAGGCGGGTTTGACGCGATCGCTCACGCTCCGCCGCGCGCCGTCGGCGCCGATCTCAACCCCCGCC
Source organism: Candidatus Rokuibacteriota bacterium (assembly GCA_030647435.1). Classification (NCBI taxonomy): domain Bacteria; phylum Candidatus Rokuibacteriota; species Candidatus Rokuibacteriota bacterium. The sequence continues at coordinate 60,450 of JAUSJX010000124.1, read as the reverse complement.
GCGATGTACCCGCCCTCCATGGCCGGCCGGGTGCAGCGCGGATCGTCGAACGGCAGGGGGCGCCCGAGGTCGAGATCCCAGACGAGCGGCTTGCCGCTCTCGGGGTCGCGCAGGTAGTAGCCGCCGGGCCCGACGAGGTACGGCGAGCTCGTCATCCGCTCGAGGAACGCCACGTCGCAGACCACGCGCCAGTCGTGCTCCAGGAGGATCGAGTGCATCAGGGCGAAGAGCACGGCCGCGTCGGTCTTGGGCTTGACGGGCACCCACTCCTGCGCCCCCGCCGCCGTGATCGACATGTGAGGCTCGAGCTGCACCCAGTGAAGCCCCCGCGCCCGCGCCTCGGCGTGGCGGAAGACGCCGGTGACGCCGCCCGAGGCGTCGCCGTTGTAGCCGAAGGACAGGACGTAGTCGCAGCGCGGCATGTCGGCGGCCACCGTGAAGGCGCGGTGCCAGAACTCGCCGTAGAGATGCTCGGAGTGGTAGCACTTGACGCCCTGCCCGCTGCCGATGCCCTGATCCACGGGCCCCCACGCCGCCAGCAGCGCGGCGAAGGTGCCGAGATAGGCCGGCGCGATGCCGCCTGAGCCGAAGGTGACGGCGAGCCTCGGGTAGCCGCTCGCGTCGGTGAGGCCCGTGGCTCGGATGCCGTTGAGCTTGCCCGCGAGGAGGCCGAGGGCCTCGTCCCACGAGATGGGCTCCCATCCCGGGTCTTCGCCGCGCGCCTTCTTCGGATTGGTCCGGCGGAGCGGCGTCTGGATGCGCGCGGGATTGTAGACCTTCTGGACGAGGCCGTAGGCGCGGACGCAGACCTTGCCGCCCGCCGGATGCGTGTCGGCCATGTCGCAGTTGGGCTCGACGCCCACGGCCACGCCGTCGCGGACCACGACCTTGAGCAGGTCAGGGCCCGCCACGCACTGGTAGCAGTAGGTCGGGATCCGCTCGGTAGTGCTCATCTCCCCGCGACCACCTTTTTATGCTCGAGCGATTCGAAAAACGCGTCGATGCGGTTCTTGATCTGGGCCTCGGCGTAGTAGCGGGGGTCCTCGAGATCGGACTCGACCATGAGCGTCGGGACACCAAGCTCGCGGGTGAAGTAGTCGCGCATGTCCCCCTGCCCGGCGGAGAAGAGCCGGCAGGACTTGATCGAGTGGATGATGAGCGCGTCGGCCTCCCACTCCTCCACGTAGCGCTTGATCTGCGCGTAGCGTGCGACGATGGACCGGTTGGTCAGGTTCTCGGTCATCATCTGCTCGGCGATCGACTCCAGCGGGCGCCTGGGGTCGTGCCGGAACCCCCACTCCCAGATGCCGCCCACGGTGGAATACGTGGACTGGACCGCGACGGCGCCCCACTTGGCGAAGAGGTTCCGGAAGTTCCTGTAGAAGGGGTAGGGCGGCGGTCCCTCGACCACGGTGCGGAATCGCTCCTCCGACAGCGGTCCGTGCCCCTGGGCGACCAGGCTCTCGAACTCGGCGACCGCCGCGTCGAAGAACTCGGCGCCTTCCCGCATGCCGCGCAGTACGTTGATCGGGCCCATCATGTTGATGGCGTCGAAGTAGGCGTCGAAGGGCGCCGGATGGCGCTTGCAGAGCTCCTTGGAGCGCGCGTAACCCTCCTCGGCCCGCGCGGCGTAGGCGAGGATCTCGCGCAGCTCGTCGATGTCGAACTTCTTCCCGGACACCGACTCGCAGAGCGCGATCAGCTCCTTGAGCTGGGCGACCACGTACTGGATGTCGGCCGCGCTCGGCTGAGCGGTCCGGCAGAACGGGACGTCCAGCATGAACAATTTTGATCCCGAGAGGTCGGCCAGATGCTCGAACCACTTGACGTACACGTTGCAGCCGACGTAGTTGCACACGGTGATGGTCGGGAACGGGATGGGCTTGCCCGGTCCCATGCCGCCGTCGAGGAACAGGCCGATGTCGGCCTTGACGTAGGCGCAGTTGTCGCTGGAGTAACCCGCCTGCTCCGCCTTGAGGATCAGCGGCAGCGACTTCTTCCGGATTGCGGCCTGGAGCGCTGTCACCTCGGGGAACATCGGCAAGATGTGGCAGGCGCGCAGGAGCTCCACGCAGTTCCCGGAGATCATGAGCGCGCCCGTCGGCACGCCCTCGGCTTCGGCGCGGCCGAGCTCGTCCATCCACGCGGACATGAGCCGCCGCGAGTGCTCGTGCACCTGGCCCTGGTACTGCCGCTCCGTCACCGCAGTCGCCATACACCGTCTCCTTCCCCCCTCACCCTTACCCTCTCCCCACAGGGGAGAGGGTAACTGAGGGGCCCCCTCTCCCTTGTCGAGGGAGAGGGTCGGGGTGAGGGTGATCAGTCAAAGAGCATGGATTCGACGAAGGTTTCGATCTCGTTCCGGGTGCGCTCGAAGGTCCACATCTTTTCCTCGAATTCGACCAGGAGATGCGGCACGCCCGCCTTCTCGAGCCCCTGCTTCATCAGCACGTAGTCGAAAAGCGCGGGCTCGCAGAACTTGGCCGGCATGAAGATGACCGCGTCGGCGCGCGCGCGGCGCACCTTCTCGAGGAGACCGGTCGAGCGGTGCTCCCGGCCCTCGTGCCTCGTCGAGGACGGCACGGCCTGATCCACGTAGGCCGCCCCGAGCCGAGCGAACGGGTCGCCGTCGGTGGCCACGTCGGAGGTGAACCAGCGCCAGCCGAGCATGAGGTCGTCCTCGACCACGTAGCAGCCGGCCTCTTCCAGCACCTCGAGGAGCCCCAGCGGCGGCTGCTCGCAGAAGGCGCCCTCGATCACCACTCGCAGCCCGTCGCGCTGTCGCGCGCTCCGCCGCGGGATGTCCTCGAGGAGCGCGTTCACCCAGGCGATGCCGTCCTCGGGCGGCGCCATGGTCAGCGCGCGGAGCGCGGTGTAGAGCTCCACCGTCGAGAGCTTCTGGGGCTCGGCGATCCTCAGGGCGTACAGCGCCCGGATGCCGGTGCGGAGCGTGTTGAAGGTCTCGATGCTCTTGGCGAGCGCCGTCGGCGTCACCCGGAGGCCCCAGGCGTCCTCGAAGCGCGCCGCGAGGCGCTTGAGCTCCGCGGCCATGTAGGCCGCGACGGCGGGCGAGGTCGAGTTCTGAGGCAGGTGGAGGTATTCGACCAGGACGTCGCCGAAGTTGCGCTGGTAGATGCTCGAGAGGTTGCGGGCGACGTCGCAGATGTTGGAGAAGACGAAGCCGTCCACACCCTTGCAGAGCCCCTGGAAGCCCAGCTCCAGGCTCGACTTGGCGATGGAGCAGACGAAGGACTGGAAGCGCGCGTCGGCGTGCGTCAGCTCGACGGAGGTGCCGCCGCCCAGGAACGCCAGCGGCAGCATCCCGGCCGCGTGGATGATCTCGACCGGCGCCCAGACGGGGTAGGAGGCCACGGCCCGCCCGTCGGGGTGCTGCGCCTTCCACCGCTCCGCGGCGGCGCCGATTGGCTGGGCCACGAGCTCCCGACACTCTGCGAGGACCTGGTCAGCCGTCATGCCGGCCTCCTGATGTCGGCGGCCTGGAGGTCGGCACTGCGGGGAGTGGCCTCGAGGAAGCCGTAGAGGAAGAGCGCCCCCACCTCGGCCGCGAGCGTCCGGGCGTCCTCGGGCGACCGCACGAAGGGGCGGGTTGCGATGCCGTTGAGCATGCCGAGGAGGAGATTGGTCGCCGACAGCAGCTCGTCGCCCGAGCGGCCGTGGGGGTCGAGCTCGCGCAGGACCGCCAGGCCCCGCGTGAGATACGACTGCCGCTTGGCCGAAATCTCGTCGCGCCGCGGCCCGGAGAGCAGCTCCCAGTCGCGGTTGATGATCTTGAGCGCGGCGGCGTGGCGGAAGCCGAAGCCGAAGTGGGTGCGGATCAGCGCGAGCAGCCTGAGCTCCGGCGTGCGCGCCTCGGCGAGCGCGTCGTCGAGCTCTTCGATCAAGCGGTCGAGCGAGCGGTCGAGGACGAGGAAGAGCAGCTCCTCCTTGCCGCCGACGTAGTGATAGAGCCCTGCCAGCGAGAGCCCCGCGGCGCGGGCGATCTCGCGGATCGAGGCCTGGTGGAAGCCCCGCCGCGCGATCACGTCGCACGCCGCCTTCAGGATGCCTTCGTACCGCTCGCCGATCGCCATCCCGAACCTCCTACCGAACGATTGTTCGGTTGGCCGTTACACTAAGCGGTTCGGTCAGGCTTGGGAATCGGCCGGACGCCTCATTTTTCTAGTGCATCCGCACTAGTCGTCGTGGCCCTTGCCGGCCCTCTTGGCCCCCCGCGCGCCCAATATCGCCTCAAGACCCTGGCTGAGGGCCTGGGCCTCGGCCGGTGTCAGCCGGGCATCGGGATGAATCGCGTTGTAGAACCACGGCGGCATCTTGCCCTTGCGCACGGTCTTGGCTGACTCATGCGCCTCCTTCTGGGGCTGGTCCCACTCAGAGAAGTTGACCTTCCGCCTCCCCTTGTCCACGTCGCGCTGGTTCAGCCATGAGACGGGCGCGACGTGCGAGTACCAGGGCCAGACGGTCTCGTTGCTGTGACAATCGAAGCAGGCCCGCACCGCCAGCGCCCGCGTCCCGGCGCTGTCCCAGCGGGGCTCGACCTGCACCGGCGGATTGGTGTGCCGGCGGCCGTAGGGAGCGACCTGGATGGCAAGGAACAGCAGCGCCGCCCCAAGCAGAATCCAGCGCAACACTCGTCCTATCATCGAAGGTCCTTTCCGGGGGGGGCTAGGGCCGGGGGCCCTGGATGTAGAAGGAGCCCGTGGCGAGGGCGATGAGCCGGCCCGGGCCGTCCGTCACCCGCGCCTCGAGGACACCGATACGGGTGGTCCGATCCGCAACCTTCGCCTCGGCGAAGAGCGGCCCGGCGCCGGCCGGGGCCAGGTAGTTGATCTTGATCTCGAGCGTCGCGCAGCGCTCGCCTGGAGTCAGCCGCGAAGTCAGCGCCCCGCCCATGGCGTAGTCCACGAGCGAGTACACGACGCCGCCGTGGACGACGCCGTACGGGTTGAGGTGGCGGGACTCCGCCGTCAGCTCGAAGCGGCAGCTCCCTTCCCCCATGTGGGCGCGGCGCGCCCCCAGGAGCTCCGCGAATGGCCCCACGCCCGGGTCGCTTCTCTCTTCGCTCATCTAGCTCCTCCTCACGACAGCCCCGAGCAGATTTGTTCCCGCGCAGAGAACCGCCGCCCAGACGAAGAGACCCGAGAGGGCCACGGCGGGAGCCATCCACCCCCAGCCGATCCCGAGCAGGGTCTCGGCGCTTCTCAGCACGACCCCCGCCGCGAGAGCCCAGAGGGCCACCGCGCGGAGCCGCGGCCACGGCAGCGCCCGGCCCTCGAGGACGGGGATGAGGCGGAAGGTCATGGCGATGGCCACTGCGGTGAGGAAGCCCACCGCGACGAGGTGCCTCACGGCGTCCGTGAGGAGATGCGCCTCGCCGCCGCCCCAAGCGATCGCGACCCCCGCGGCCGCGCCCACGACCGCCGCCCCGAGGGACGCGACGGCCAGGCGGAAAATGCGCGACTCTGGAGCGCTCCGCGACACCATGGGCAGCATCCCTCCCGCCTGTCTCAGCACCCCTCCGGCGATCAGCATCGCCGCGACCGATCCGAGGACCGTCAGCTCGCCAAGCCTCGCCGCCCGACCGTCGCCGGCCCACTCGCCTGCCGAGGCAAGCGCTGCGCCGAGACCGAGCATCCATGGGAGCGCGCGGGCGAGCGAGGCCGGGACATTCCAGCGGGGCGCGAACATGGGCCCGGCGCGGAGGAGCACCCCGGTTACCCAGCCGATGACGCCACCCAGGAGCGCCATCGAGTGCACGGCACGCATCGAGTCGAGCGGGGGCACGGCCAGCCCGGCATTGACCGCCCGCAACCGTAGGAATGTCTCGCACAGACACGCGGCGGCGATCCAGCCGCTGCTGGCGGCGAGATGACGGCGGAGCGGCCCGAGCGGCGGCGGGTCGAGGCAGCGCCAGACCCACGCCGCGAAGACAAGAAAGGCGAGAGCCTGCAGCACCGCGCCGGCCAGCACCGCCGCGGGCAAGCCGCCCCACGTCCCCGCGACGCGGAGCGCCAGGGCCGCGAGCAAGAGCGCGAGCACCGGATGGGTGACCGCCGACCGCGCGGTGACGCGCCCCGTGAAGCGCGCGAAGAGATGGTGCGCCACGCCCACGATGAGCGTCCCGAAAAAGCCGAAGATCTGGAGACTCGCGTGGAGGAGCCGCCACTCGACTGCGACGGCCGGCGCGCCCGCGTACAGCCACGCCAGCATGGCGAGACCCAGCGGCGCGCCGCCACCGACCGCGGCGGCGTAAGCGAGGAGCGCGAAGGGGCGGTAGACCGGCTCTTCGCGGGGCGGGCCGGGGGCGGTCAGTAGGGCCGGCTCTCGCGGCCCATCAGCTCGCGGGCGACGATGGTCTTCATCACCTCGGCCGTGCCGTCGCCGATCTCGAGGCCGATGACATCCCGCATGCGCTGCTCGAAGGGCAGCTCGTCGGTGTAGCCGTAGTGGCCGTGGAAGAGCAGGCACTGGTGAATGGTCTCGACGGCCAGCTTCGGCGCCCACCACTTCGTCATCGCCGACTCCTTCGTGTGCGACTGGCCGCGGTCGGCGAGCCAGAGCGCCCGGTAGCAGAGGCCGCGGCACGCGTCGATGTGGGTCGCGGCCTCGGCGATCTTGAACGACACGCCCTCGAACGTCGCGAGCGGCTTGCCGAAGGCCCGGCGCTCCTTGACGTAGGCCATGGTCTCTTCGAGAGACACCTGGGCGACGCCGAGACACGCCAGCGCGATGCCGACGCGGTTGTAATCGAAACCGCGCATCACCTGGTAGAAGCCCTGGCCTTCGTCTCCGAGTCGGTGGGACGCGGGGATACGCACGTGGTCGAAGGCGAGGACGCCGCGGCCGACCGAGTGCGAGCCCATGTCGCGGAGGGGGCTCCGCGAGACGCCGGGCAGATCGAGCGGGACGAGGAAGGCCGTCACGCCGTTTGCCCCGCCTCCTGCGCCCGTGCGCGCGAACAGCACCGCCGACTGGGCGACCATGGCGAGGCTGATGCCCGACTTCTCGCCGGTGATCAGGTAGCCGTCGCCGTCGCGCTCGGCGCGGCAGGCCAGGTGCGCGGCGTCCGAGCCCACGCCGGGCTCCGTCAGCGCGAGCGCGATGACCTCCTCGCCGCGCGCCGTCGGCGGCAGCCAGCGCTTCTTGATTTCCTCCGTCCCGTTCGCGCCCACGATCTCTCCCGCGAGCCCGGCGAGCTGGAGGCCGTAGGTGCAGCCGAAATCCCCGCGCGCGATCTCCTCCATCGCCAGGCCGAAGGTCATGTAGTCCGAATCCTGCCCGCCGTACGCGGGCGGCATGCGGAGCCCGAGAAGCCCGAGCTCGCCCATCTGGCGCCAGGCCGGCCAGGGGAACTCGCCGCTCCTGTCCCACTCGCGCGAGTGCGGAGCGAGCTCTTTGCGGGCAAAGGCGCGGAGGGTTCGGACCAGCTCTTCCTGCTCGGGCGTCAGCGACAGGTCCATGGTGTCCTCGTGTCCTACGACGCGTGGAAGACGGGCTTGCGCTTTTCGGCGAAGGCGCGGAGCCCCTCGGCCGCCTCCGCCGTGCGCATGTGGGCGGCGACCAGCGACAGCTCCAGCTCGAGCCCGCCGGCGAGATCGGCGTCGAAGGCCCGGTTGACGAGGCTCTTGACCGTGCGCGCGGCCGAGCTGCTGCCGGTGGCGAGCGCGCCCGCCATCTCGTCCACGACGGCGCCGAGCGTGCCTTTGGGCGCGACGCGGTTGACAAGCCCCCAGTCGAGCGCCTGCGCGGCGCTGAGCCAGCCGCCCAGCAGCATCATCTCCTTGGCGCGCCGCGCGCCGATCAGCCTCGGCAGGCGCTGGCTGCCGCCGCCGCCCGCGACCAGGCCGAAGTTGGCGTGCTGGTCGCCCAGCCGCGCGGCCTCATCAGCGACGACGAGGTCGGCCACGAGCGTCAGCTCGAGCCCGCCCGCCAGTGCTAAGCCGTGCACGCCCGCCACGACCGGCACGGGCAGGGCCTCGAGGCGGTTGAAGACCCGGTGCCAGAGCCGCATGAAGCGCGCCCACTTGTCCGGGTCTGGGGACAGCTCCCGCACGGCCTTGAGATCCGCGCCGGCGCAGAAGGCGCGGCCGGCGGCGGTGAGCGTGACGACGCGCAGCGTCTGATTGCCCTCGACGGCGGCGCAGACTTTGTCGAGGTCCTCGAGCAGGGCCGGGCTGATGGCGTTGAGCTGGTCCGGGCGATTGAGCACGACGCGCGCGATGCCGTCCTTCGCGGCGTAGCTTACGGTGCCGAGTTCCATGGACGTCTCCTCCGGCGGGGGCACGAGCCCCGGCGCCGCGTCACATCCTGCCTCACATCATGGTATAGCCGCCGCTCACGGACAGGGTCTGGCCCGTGATGAAGCTCGCAGCGTCGGAAGCCAGGAACACGACGGCGCCCGCCACGTCCTCCGGCTTCCCGATGCGGCGCAGCGGGTAGGCCTTGGCAATGCGCGCCTGCATGTCCGGCGTGCCCCATGCCTTATTGCTCTCCGCCGCCCACATGCTGAGGCTGCCGAAGTCCTCCTCGGACGCGGGCATGGTCATGCCGGGGCAGACCACGTTGAGCCGGATGCCGTGGCGCCCGACCTCGCGCGCGACGCTCTTGGTCAGCGCGATGACGCCCGCCTTGCAGGCGCCGTACACGGCCTCGCGGAACTCGCCCATGCGGCCGGCGTCCGAGCCCAGGCTCACGATGACGCCGCCCTTGCGCGCGATCATGCCGTCGAGCACCGCGCGCGTGCAGTTGATCATGCCCCAGAGATTGATCTGGACCTCCTTCTCCCACTCGGCGCGCTCCTTCTCGACGAAGAGCCGGTCGAGGGTCCAGCCGACGTTGTTGACGAGCACGTCGACCGCGCCGGCGCGCCCCTCGACTTCGCGGACCATGGCCTGGACGGACTCCCACTTGGTCACGTCGGTCGCCACCACGGCAGCCGACGCCGCTCCCGCCTTGCGCGCTTCTTCGACCACCTTCCCGCCCTGCCCCGCGTCGATCTCGGCGATCGTGACGTGCGCGCCCTCGCGGGCGAAGGCGAGGGCGATGCCCCGCCCGATATTCGAGCCGCCGCCCGTGACGATGACGCTCTTACCCTTGAGGTTCAGCTCCATCCTGTGTGCCCTCGCTCTCGTGATGTGTGTGTCACCATGCGCCGTTTACCATGCTGCTCCACGGGCTAGCTCCCCCTCATCTACTCAGCCCTCGCCTCGCGGCTGAGCCGCTCAGCTCGAACTGCGGCCCTCTCCCCCTCCGGGTGAGAGGGAATCGACTGCGGAGGCGCTCGCGATGCGCTCGGCGACCAGCTGGCGGAGACGGTACTTCTGGACCTTGCCGCTCGGGGTCATCGGGAACTCTGAGACGATCTCGAGGCGCTCCGGGAACTTCTGGCGGGCGAGCTGCTGATCTTCCAGGAATGCGATGATCTCGGAGAGCGTCAGAGACTGCCCCTCGCGCGGGATGACGACGGCGCAGGCGCGCTCGCCAAGCCGCGCGTCGTCCATGGCCACGATGGCGACGCCCGCGACCTTCGGGTGCGTGAAGAGCAGGTTCTCGACCTCGACCACCGGGATGTTCTCGCCGCCCCGAATGATCACGTCCTTGGTCCGCCCCGTGATGGAGACGTAGCCGTCTCCGTCGAGCGTGGCGCGGTCGCCCGTCTTGAACCAGCCGTCGGCCGTGTGGCCGTCGGCCGTGAACTCGGGCCGCTTGAAGTAGCCTTCGAACTGGGCCGGGCCGCGGACGAGAAGATCTCCCTCCCCGCCCCGGGGGAGCTCCCGCCCGGCCTCATCCACCACGCGGAGCTCCATGCCGGGAAGCGGCACGCCGTCGGTGGTGAACACCTTCTCCTCGGGGTCGTCGAGACCGTTGCAGCTGACGAGACCGTTCTCCGTCATGCCCCAGCCGGCCGAGATCACGCACTTGAGCCGGTCGCGCGCGTCCTTCACCAGCTGGCGCGGAATCGGCGCGCCGGCCGAGATGAAGACGCGGAGCGAGCCCATGTCGCGCGGCGCCTGCGTGTACGTCAGGTCGCGGAGGAACGGCGTGGCGCCCATGGTGAAGGTCACGCGCTCGGCCTCGATCAGCCGCGCCGCCTCCTCGGCGTTCCAGACGTCCATCCACACCGCCGTGGCGCCCAGCAGGAGATTCATGCAGTAGCCGTAGAGATAGCCCGTCTGGTGGCCGAGGGTCGAGGCCATGAGCAGCACGTCACGGTCCGTGAAGCCGAGCCGCTCGATCCCGGTGTAGATGGTCGACAGCGTCGTGTTGGGCGTGTGCATCACGCCCTTGGGCTCTCCCGTCGTCCCTGACGTGAAGACCACCTCGTGGACCGTGTTCGGGTCGCTGCCGGGCAGCGGCCGGCGGCCCGCCCTCGCTTCCCAGGCCGTATCCGTGAGCGTCGCGAACGGCTCCATGCCGGCGGGCGCGTCCCCGCGCGCCACGAAGACCCGCTCCAGCCGCGGCAGGCCGCCTCGTAGCTGCGCCGCCATCTCGCGGTAGTCGAAGCCGCGGAAGGTCGCGGGAATGACGAGCGCCTGGGATTCGAGGAGCCCCAGCATGAAGCGCAGCTCGCTGGCGCGATAGGTCGGCGGGATCGGGTTGACGACGGCGCCCAGGCGGCTCGCCGCCAGGAAAACCAGGGCGAACTCGTTCCAGTTCGGCAGCTGGCAGGAGACGACGCCGCCCGGCTCCAAACCGTGCGCGCGGAGCCCGTGGGCCACGCGCTCGACTTTGCCTGCGAGCGCGGCCCACGTGTAGCGGCCCTGTCCGTCCACAAGGGCGGTCTTGTCCGGCCGGGCGGTCGCCCACCTGTCGAGGTAGGTCTCGAGGCTCTCGTTCCGCCAGAGCCCAGCCTCCGTACACTCCCGCACCCGTGCCTCCGCGACTCTCGTCCCCATGGGATCTCGCCGCGACAGGGTAGCGCGCTTAGGGTCGTTCGTCGAGGGTCCCTAGCAGGCCGCTCAAAAAGGTCCAGATGCGAGGCGGCGCCCGACGCAGCAGGGCGGCGAGAAGGGTCCAGCTGCGAGGCGGCGAGGGATGCGACGAGCGAGGCGTACTCTCCGTACGTTGAGCGAGGAGCGACCGAGCCAACGATGCAGATGGGCCCTTATCGGCGGCCTGCTAGAGCAGGCGGTGCTGGGTCGCATAGGCCACGGCCTCGAGCCGGCTGTGGACGCCCAGCTTGGTGAAGATGTTCTGGGCGTGGTTGCGAACCGTGGCGGGGCTGACGTGGAGGCGCTCGGCCAGCGCCTTGGTGTTGGCGCCGCCCGCCATGAAGCGCAGGACTTCGAGCTCGCGGCGCGTGAGCGTCGTCGCCTCGTCGGGCGGGGCCGAGGGCGCTTGAAGCCGCTCGTGGACGAGGCGTAGCAGCTCCCTCGTGGCGGTGACGTCGCGGAAGAGGTGGATGGCCAGCGCCCCGCCGGGACCACTCGACGGCGCCTCGAGGATGCTGATGTCAAGCCACACGGGGCGGCCCAACTTGGTCCGCGTCTGCATGTCGAAGTGCTGGACAGGCTCGCCGAGCTTGACCAGGCTCATGACGTGGCAGCCCTTGTAGCAGAGGCGGTTGCCGTGGTCGTCGACGCCCACGAACACGTCGCAGCAGGGCCGGTCCATGACCTCGCGGGCGCTCCAGCCGAGAATCTTCTCGGCCGCGCGGTTCCACAAGACCACCCGCCCCTCGGGTCCGACGGCGAAGACGCCGTCGCCGCTGCGGGCAAGAATCTGCTCGAGCCCCCGCTCAGCGGCCTTGGGCTTCTTCATATGCCCCGCGGCGCCGGCGCGCTCACGCGCCCGGTCTCTCGCCGCGGCCCGCGCTCGCCAGAAAACCCGGGCAGCGGACATGCCTGGGCGAGGCGCACACGCGCAGGAACGTCTCGGGCGCCGGGACCTTGACATGCGCATCCGGCCGCCGGCAGTACGCCGGCATCGGGTACATCCAGAGGCGGTCGGCCATCACCGGAACCAGGAACGGGCATCGGTCATCGGCATCCGCCATGGCGTGCTCCTCCTCCCGCGCGGTGCTTCGCTCGCTCTCTCTGCCGCCTAGACGAGGCGGTGCTGGTTGGCCCACGCGACGGCCTCGAGCCGGCTGTGAACGTCGAGTTTGGCGAAGATGTTCTGGGCGTGGTTGCGGACCGTGGCCGGGCTCACGTGGAGCCGCTCAGCCAGCACCTTCGTGTTGGCGCCGGCGGCCATGAGCCGCAGGATCTCGAACTCCCGCTTGGTGAGGCCGGACGCCCCGTTGTCATTGGGCTGGGCGGCCCGGACTGTCCGCTCCTGGACGATCTCCAGGAGCTTCTTGGTGGCCGTGATGTCGCGGAACAAATGGACGGCCACGGGACGGGTGCCGTTCGTCGCCGGCGCCTCGAGGATGCTGATGTCGAGCCAGATGGCGCGACCGCCCTTGGTTCGGGACTTCATCTCGAAGTGCTCCACGGGCTCGCCCAGCCTGACCTGCCCCATGACGTCGCAGCCCTGGTAGCAGAGGCTGTTGCCGTGACCGTCGCCGCCGGCCAACACCTCGCAGCAGGGCCGCCCGAGCACCTCCGTCGCGCTCCAGCCCAGGATCCGCTCAGCGGCCCGGTTCCACACCGCGACTCGCCCGTCCGGTCCTACGGCGAAGGCGCCATCGCCCGCGCGGGCCAGTGCTCGCTCAAGAGCCTCATCCGGAACCCTGCTGGGACTCATCCAGCGACCCCCTTTTGAGAACGGGTCAGGAGCAGCCTTGCTTGCCTGAGCTCTCGCAAGCCGCGTGCCTGACTGCCGTCTCCGAGACGCCGCGTGTTTTCGCGAGGTTACGAGCCGGCGCGGATTGGTGGTGGGGGGAACCGTGGGACGTCGAAGCCCCAGTGGGGCATCCACAACTCGGAGACTCCGGGGCGGGCAGCCATGGCCCGCCCCGGCGCACCTGCCCTACTCGAACTTGTACTTGAGGGTGACGCTGCTCGACCCGGCCCAGCGCGTAGGAGTAGGACCCGTTGAAGGTGAAGTCGAGCTTCTGGGGGATGATCGTCGCCTTGATGGACCCGTGGAAGGTGTCCACGGTGTCCGTGCTGTCCGAGAGCCAGTCCAGGGAAGGATCGAGCGGATTCTCGACGGAGCTGCGCTGCTTCTGGAAATTGGACTCGTGCACGTAGCCCGTCGAGAAGGAGATCCGGTCCGTCGGAGCCCAGTTGACGTCCATCCCCGCCGACCAGCTGACCACCTGCTGGAGGGCCTGCTGCACCCGGTTGACCGTGTTGCCGTTGTCCTGCACTGCCTTCCAAGCTCGGGATGATAATATATGATGTGGGTGTCTGGGGTTCGCGGTCTGAGGAAGAAGTCGAGGCGGACGAGATCCTAGATTAGAAGGTTGTCGTGTGGGACATCTCTGGCCAAGGAGGACGGTATGAGCGGAGCGACAACGAAATACATGGCGATCCTGGCTGCGGTGGTGCTTCTTCCCACTTTCGCTCTGGCGCAGGGGAGCCCAGCGAAAGGCAAGGACCTCTATGCCAAGCAGTGCGCCGGCTGCCACGGGCCGGCCGGCAAAGGGGACGGCCCAGCAGCCGCCGCGATCAACCCGAAGCCCACGGACATCACGAATAAAGCCCAGATGACGGCGCTCAAGGACCAGTATCTCTTCGACCTCATCCAGAAAGGCGGGGCCGCCGTCGGGAAATCCCCGCTCATGACCCCCTTCGGCTCAAAGCTCAAGGATGGAGAGATCCAGGATGTGATCGCGTACGTTAGGAGCTTAACCAAGTAGAGGGCGCGCGGTATTTCTCTTGGCATCGGTTGGAACCATCCTGACGGTAACCATGCCTGATTCCCCGATTTGACCGGCCCCCCGCCGGCCCTTCATCGAGCCCGGCCGAGCATTTGGAGGAAGGCGACGAGGTGGGCCATCTCTTCTGGGCGGAACCGGGGCCAGGCCACCTGCCGGCGCTCGGCACGCTCCGCCATGATGAAGCCGTGGTTCCACAGCACCGCGATGACGGCAGCGGCCGAGTCGAGACCCTTCACCTTTGCGAGGTCCGGGCCGACCTTGCCGCCCGTGCTCTCGAGCGAGTGGCAGCCCAGGCACCCTTTGGCCGTCGCCAGTTCCCGCCCCTTCGTGGGGTCGCCCAGCTCGGCGAGATAGCGGACGGCGTAGAGGTAAGCGACGAGGTCGGCCATTTCGCTCGCTTGAAGGCGAGGGACTGAGATGGATCGCGCCTTCATCTCCTTCATCATCGCGGGGGCCTTATTCCACATGGCCGCCGCGAACTGGGTGAGGCTCCAGTGCAGCCCGCGCTCAGCCAGGTCAGGTCCCACTCGGCCGCCCTCCCCCCCCACGCTGTGGCAAAGGATGCAGCCCTTATCCCTGAACAGCCGGCGGCCCTCGTCGGCGCGGCCGGGCAGGACGTAGAGCGGCTCCTCGGAGCGGGTCTGGGAGGTGGCTTTGAGGTAGGAGATCAGGTCGCGCAGCTCCGCGTCTTTGAATGTGGGGCGCGCGATCCCCTTGTCGCGCATGGTCTCGGCCATGGCCGGGCCGTGGTTCCACAGCTCGGCCGCGATCAGGATGGGGGAACCGAACTGCTTGAGGAAGTCCAGGTTCGGGCCTGCCACCCCGCCGGTCCCGCCCGCCTGGTGGCAGACGACGCACTTTTTCTCCGTGAAAAACCGCCGGCCGGCCTCGACATTCCCTGGGGGATCAAAGTAGTCGAGTGTGTAGAGAAACCCGATGAGGTCGCCGGTCTCTCGCGGGTCCAGCTGAGGGCGAGCGATCCCGAGCTCTCGCATGCGCTCGCCCATCTTCGGCAAGTGGTTCCACATCCCGGCGGCGAGGTCGTAGAACGATCGGGGACGCAGGTTTCGGCCAAGATCAGGCCCGACCTTGCCGCCCACGCCGTTGACCGCGTGACACTTGACGCAGCCCTTGGTCCCGAAGACCCGCGAGCCTGCCAGCGGGTCTTGCGTGGGGCTAAAGAGGGACTGGGCGAAGGCCGCCTGGGAACCCCAAAGAAGCAGGAAGGACACCGCGATGACCATCCACTTCATGGCCCTAGCCTCCCGCTCCGCGACAGGAGCAACGTACTTCGCTAAAATCCTTTCGTGACGATGACGATGAGGCTCCAGTCGAGCTCCTTGGTGCTCGTCACGGGTAGGTGGACCCCAGCCCGGAGATTCCAGCCCTCGGCCGGTTCCACGCTCACGCCCGGGGTGACATAGAGCTGCACCCGCTCCTTCAGCTCTTCATCGCCCCTCATCACGGTGACGCTGTTCAGTTCCAGAATCAGGAACAACCGCTTCACGGGAGAGTAGGTCGCCGTCAAATTGGCGGTGACTCCCTCCCCCTTGTGGGGCCTTACGGCTTCCGCCCCTTCCTCTTCAGGCTCGAGCCTTCGGGGTTCGTTGAGCTGCCAGCGATAGGCTGCGTCGGCCTGGAGGCTGAACGGACCGAACCCCTTGCCGACTGCCAGGAACGGTGCGACGGCGAACTGCCCGCCCAGCTCACGCCGCTCGCTCCCAGTGGGGAAGGTCAGCGTGACACCTCCCGAAAGGGCGAACTGCCGGGCGGGGAGCAGCAGAGGAGCGTACTTCGCCATCACGCTGACGTCGCCGATCCCGCCCACGGTGGGCTCGGAGTCTCTCGGATCGCGGACCGCGAACGGGATCGCCAGCTTGATGCCGAACGAGGGCACGGGCGAATACTGGACGCTGCTCAGGCCGAACACGTACCCCCGCTCTGTCTTTGATTTCGAGGTTGTGAACGTCCCCTCCACCTCGGTGGCGGGCGTGGCCCCCTCGGTGATGAGGGTCGGGGGAAGGCTCACCTCCTGCTCGGCGTTCTCACCCCCCTCTGCGGCAAGGGCGGAGGATGAGCCGACGGGAACCAGCAGAAAAAGGCCAACGGCAAACAGTACTGTCCCCGCGTTCACCTGTTGACCATCTTCGCGAGGCCTACTTCTCCGGCAGCGTCTGGGCATAGGCCAGCACGTCAACGGCCTGCTCGATTCTCCAGCCCGAGACCAGCGCCGAGGGCATGGGCGGTTGGCCGCCCGGCTGGCCCACCCAGGTCTTGTGGAGAAACTCTTGCGGGTTGTCCTTCGCCAACGTCCCGATGTATTCGGGCTTGCTGGCGTCGCCGAAGTTCAACTTCTTGCCGTCAGCGCCATGGCAGCCAGCGCACAATCCGTCGTAGGCCGACTTGCCGCGGGCGGCGTCTGCCCGGATGGGCTTCTTGGTGGCGTAGTCCACGTACTTCGTCATGTCCACCAGCCCGTACTTCAGAAAGTTCGCCAGGTCAGCGATGTCGGCGGGTCGGAAGGCGGTGAAGGCGTTGTGCTTCGGGTTAGCCCTGTCCCCGAGGAAGGCGGCGAGCTCCGCGACGGTCTTCTTCTGGGCCGCGCCCCAGGCCCCCGGGAAGCCAGTGTAGTGGGATCCCTTGCCGTACGCGCCGTCCTTGCCCTTGTAATCCCACCCGTGGCACTCCTTGCAGCGCCACGTCGCGCTCCCGGTGGACTTGTTGGTGCTCTGGGACGCCCAGAGAGGATGATTCCCCTTGGGCTCGCTCGCCCCCGGGACGACCTTCCACCACTTGTCGTAGAGCAGCCCCCCCTGGGCGACGCTGGCCACGTCAACTTTTGGTGAGGCTGTGGGAGCCGGCGCGGTTGGCAGCGAGCACGCCGCTCCCGCAACGATCAGCGCGACGATCGAGAACATCACAAAGCGTCCTGTCGGCCATTTCATCGTGTCCCTCCTTCGAGTTGGGTTCTCAGCGCAGGTTGCCCTTGGGCTCAGGGCCCTTGGCGGCGGCCGGCCGGGGCGCTCCGCCGCGGGCCTGGAGCAGATAGGCGATCAGGTCGGCCATTTCGCCTCCCTGGAGAACCGGCCACGTGACATTCGCCCCAACCATCACCTGCTCCATTGTGGCTGCGTGATTCCACATGCCGGTGATGACCTCCAAGGACGTGTCGAGGTTTTTCACGGTCGCGAGATCGGGTCCCACCTTTTCGCCGACCCCCCGGAGGGCGTGGCAGGTGCCACAGCGTTTTTCCTTGTAAACCACCAACCCTCTTCTGGCATCGCCGGGCGGGTCGATGAACTGGAGGAAATAAAGATAGCCGATGAGATCCGACATCTCCTGGGTGCTGAGGACCGGCACCTCAATCCCGCGCTCGGTCATCTTCGCCCACATTTGGGGGCCGTGGTTCCACATGGACCCGGCGATCCGCATGAGGCTCCCCTTGAGGGTGAGCCCGAGGTCGGGCCCGACGCTGCCGCCATGGCCCCTGACCGAGTGGCATTCGACGCAGCGCTTTTTCGTGAAGAGCGCCTCCCCGTCCTTTGGCTTCCCCGGCGGGATGTACACGCGCTCCGTCCCTCCACCAGCACTCCGGATATAGGCCAGGAGGTCGGCAATGTCGGTTCCCTGGAAGGTCGGGCGGGGAACCTTCAGCCGCTCCATTGCCTCGGCCATTGGCTTTCCACGGTCCCAGAGGGCAGCGGTCAGGAAGAGCGGGGACGTGTACCGGCTGTATTTGTCGAGCCGAGGGCCCACGCTCCCGCCTTTGCCTCCCAGCGAGTGGCAGGTCTCGCATCCTTTCTGGCTGAAGAGGCGGGCCCCGGTCGCCGCATTGCCGGGAGGATCCAGAGAGCCGAGGTAGTAGAGAAAGGAGAGCAGGCTTGCCATCTCCCCCGGCTCGAACCTGGGCCGGGGAACCCGTTTTTCCTGGAAGACATGCTCCATCGCGGGCGAGTGATTCCACATCACCCCGGCGATCTCGAGGAGCGGGCGGTTCAGGATCCTTCGGCCCAGATCGGGTCCCGTGGTTCCTCCCACTCCATGGACGGCGTGACAGCGGAGGCACCCCTTGCCGGTAAAGAGTCGGCTCCCCTCCAGGGGATCGGCGGGGAGCAGAACGGAGAGACTCTCGTGGCTGGCGAAGGCGGGACTGACTGCGAGCCCCACCCCTGAGAGCAGAATCAGCCCGATCATGACAAGTCGTGAGTTCATTGCTCGCCTCGATCTCCGAGAATCCCCACGATGACATAGAGGATCACACCCAGAAGAGTCAGGAAGACGGGGATCGCCACGATCGAGATCCCGATGGAGGCAGAGGGGACATCGCCGAGGCGCCAGGCGGTGCGGATCAGGTGAGTGATCCAGGTGATGATCCCCCCGATGAAGACAACGGCCACCCCCGCCATGGCCCACTGGATGGCCCTCACCGTTCGATCAGGCGCTGAGCGCCGGTCCGCCATGTCAGCGGCCTCGCTTCGCCGGGACGACTTCCGGCTCGGCCACGTCCGGCAGGTAGGTCAGGAGCCGTTCCTCGACCTCTTTGAGCCCGACCTCCCGTCCCTCCCGGATCTCCCAGATGGAGATGACGGGAAAAAGCTTGGTGAAGAGAACGTAGAAGAGGGCGAAGAGGGCAAAGCTCCCCGCCATTTCCCCCCATTCCACCCAGGTCGGGAAGTAGATTCCCTCCCCGAACGGCAGCCGTGGGTTGGACAGCGTCGGGACGACGATGATGAAGCGCTCGAGCCACATCCCCACGCTTACCGACAGGGACGCGATGAGGACCTTCCCGATGGTGCGGCGGCCGAGCCTCACGAGGCAGAGGAGCGGGATGGCGACGTTGGTGAGAACCATCCCCCAGAAGAACGGCCAGAAGGGACCGGTGAACTTTGACCAGAAAACCTTCATCTCCTCCGGCTCGCTCCCGTAGTATCCCGTCAGGTACTCGGCGAACGTGAAGTAGAACCAGAGGAGCGACATGACCAGGAGGAGCTGTCCCAGATAACGGAAGTGGATCGGCTTGAGGTAGCTCTGGAGCCCGTAGGCTTTCCTGAAAGCGATCATCGCCACGATGAGGGCCGCGATCCCTGAGAAGATCGCCCCGACCACGAAGTAGGGGCCGAAAATCGTCGAGTGCCAACCGGGCTGGAGGGTCATGGAGAAGACGAAGGACACCACCGAGTGAACCGAGACGGCGATCGGGATCACCAGGACCGCCATGATGGCGATGGCGCGGTTCAAGACCTTCTGCTGATGCTCGGTCCCCTGCCAGCCCAGGGCCAGGACGCTGTAGAAAAACTTCCGCTTGCCCACACGGTCTCTCAGGATGGCGATGTCGGGGATCATGGGGATGTACAGATACACGATGCTGGCGGTCAGGTAGGCGCTGATGCTGGTGGCATCCCAGAGGAGCGGGGACTGGTAGCGGCCATAGCGGATGATGTTCAGCATCCGGTCGGGACGCCCCAGGTCCACAAGAATCTGACCGGCGCCGATGAAGAGGACCATCACCGTGATGACCTCGGCCATCCGGGTGATCGGCCGTCGCCACTCGGCCTTCGAGAGCCGGAGGATGGCCGAGATCAGAGTGCCCGCGTGGCTGATCCCAATGAAGAAGACGAAGTTGGTGACGTAGAACCCCCAGGAGACCGGCTGGTGGAGGCCGGTGACCCCCAGCCCCTCGTTGAACTGAGTCCAGTAGGCGATGGCCCCCCAGAGGATGAGGGCAGCGAGAATGCCCACGGTCACATAGAACCCCCGCCCCGTCCGCTCGATAGGAGCGAGGAGCGCGGCATCACGGCTATCGGCGGGATCAGCCACGGCCTTCTCCTTCGGAGAGATAGATCACCTTCGGCTTGGTCCCCAACGCCTCCAGAAGCCTGAAGGCCCGGGGGCTTCGAGCCAGCCGATGGACTTCGCTGCCGGGGTCGGAGAGATCTCCGAAGACGATGGCGCGCGCCGGGCAGACTTCGGCGCAGGCCGTGACATACTCCCCCGGGGCCAGCTCTCGCCGCTCAGCCAAGGCCCGCTCCCGCGCTTTCTGAAGACGATGGTGGCAGAAGGTACACTTCTCCACGACGCCCTTGGGGCGCAGCGAGACGTCAGGATTCTGACCGGGAGCTTCCTTCTGGTAGCGGTGCCAGTTGAAGTATTTCGCGTTGTAGGGGCAGGCCGCCATGCAGAACCGGCAGCCGATGCAGCGGGCATAGATCTGCGCCACGATCCCCTCTGGGTTCCGGTACGTGGCATAGACGGGACAGACCTTGGTGCAGGGGGGGTCATCGCACTGAAGACACGGTCGCGGGACGAACCGCTTCACCTCCCCGTCGTGTTCCTCGTCTTCCTCGGTGAGGACCTGCATCCAGCTGATGATCCGCCCCCGGACCGCCTCCTTCGCCCCGACGGGAGGCACGTTATTCTCCGCCTTGCAGGCCACGACGCAGGCCTGGCAGCCCGTGCAGCGGTCGAGGTCAATCACCATCCCCCAGAGCGCCATGGCGTCAGGCCTTGAGGAGCCGGACGCGGGTGGTGTTGAGGAGACCGAAGCCCCTGAAGGGATCGGTTTCGTTGGCGATGAGGTCGTTCGGTTTGGCCCCTTCGCCGCCGAAGAGGGGAATGTGAACGATCTCGGGGAGGGTGCCGGTATAGAGCTTGGCCTTGAGCCTGATTTTCCCCTTGGCCGATTCCACCCAGACCCAGTCCCCGCCCTTCACTCCCACCCCCGCCGCCGTCTTGGGATGGATCTCGACCCACGCTTCCCAGGAGGCTCGGACGTGAACCGCCGGCTGCTCCAGGAGCCAAGGCTGGTTCCCTCCACCCCCCAAGGGCCGGCTCATCAGGCGATAGGTGTTGAGGCGGAGCGGGAACGCCTCGGGCTTCCGCGCGGCAGGGATCGCCACGGCAGGGAGATAGAGGAGATCGCCCCGGTCCCGTCCCCCCAGCGCCTGGACCAAGGCCTCGCCCGTTCCATCCCGTTTCACGGCCTCGTCCACCAGCCGCTTGAGACCGCTGGCATAGAACTCGAACTTTCGAGACGGTGTTGCCAGAAGCGCCTCCAGGCTGACGGGCAGTCCCGTGGGATCCCACCAGGCGCCACGCTTGCCGAGCGCGGCCCAGAACTCATCGTAAGACTTGAACTCCGGAGTCCAGTACCCCTGGCGCTCCAGGATCTTCCTCAGCGACTCCTCAGCCGGAGCAGAGACCACATACCCGCGCCCGGCCTCGTAGAGCCCTCGCACTCTCTCGAAGAGAAAATCTTCGAACTTCCGCCATGGCAGGTTCTTCGCGACACTCCCGCCCGTCGCGGTGGCGATCTGAAGCACCACGTCCGCGGTGTTGCGCGTCTGCTGAAGAGGCGCCGCGGCCGGCCGGGCCAGACTGAAACAGGTAAAGCCGGCGAGGTGCGTCACCTGATCGTCCTGCCACCGCTCGAGATAGGTGTGGTCGGGAAGGATCAGGTCGGCTCTGGAGGAGCTCTCATCGAGAAAGGGCGAAAAGCTCACGATGAAGGGGATGCGGTCGAAGGCCCTGGCGAACGCTTCCTTCGCCGGATGATTGGCCAGCGGGTTGGTGGCAAAAAGGAGGAGCGCGTTAATCGGGTACGGCGTCGCGCTCAGGATCCGCTCTGGAAGGGCCTGCGGAGCATCGGAGGCCAGGAAGTATTCGCCCCGTCCCGCCCCGTCAATCCTGGGATGCTCCAGCCCGCGCGCTGCCGCCTCATCTTTCTGAACCGGTCGAAGCGGGCTCAATGGCAGTTCGCCCTGGATGAGGAGCCCGCCCCGGACGCCGATGCTGCCGATGAGGGCGTTGAGGCTGTGGATGGCCATCCGGGTGTGGAGATCGTCGGGACCGTACGCGGGGCCCCGCTCACCAACCACCACGGCGGGCTTGGTCGTCCCTAGGTCCCGGGCAATCTCGAGGATGGTCCTGACGGGGACTCCGGTGGCGGTTGACACGGTGATGAGCCCATATTCTCTGAGAACGAAGTTCTTGAATCCTTCATGCGCTTCCCCGCGCTGGCCTACCCAGTCGTCGAAGCCGAAGGTATGCCGCTCAATGAACTCTTTGTCGTAGAGCTCCTCCCGGATAAGGGCATTGGCGATCCCCAGCGCGAGGATCCCGTCGGTTCCGGGCACGATGGGGACCCACCGGTCCGCCTTGACCGCGGTCGGCGAACGTCGTGGATCCACCTGGACGAATCTGCCGCGGGGACGTTCGCCACTTCGCCGCAAACGCGCAAAGGCCTGCGAGACATGGACTGGACCGAGCCAGGCCTCCAAGAGGCCGGCCCCGAAGGACAGGATGAACTGGGCTTCCCCGAGGTCGTAGCTCAGAGGGGTCGTCACTCCCTGCATGAGCTGATGAGCGAGGGCGGGTTTCTCCGGCGGGAGGCAGCGGACCCGGATATAGTTCGGAGTGCCGTACGCCTCGGCAAAGCGCTTCCAGAGCGTGTCCCGATAGCCGCGATACTGCCCGCCCAGGATGGCTACTGTGTGAGAGAGACCCTTGGCTCTGAGCTCGGACAAGCGGCCCGCCACCATCGACAGGGCTTCATCCCATCCGATGGAGCGGAAGCGCCCGCGCTCACCCGCGCGCGCCATCGGCCCCTTCAGGCGGTTCGGATCGTAGAGGAGCTGAAGCCCCCCAAATGCCTTGGGGCAAAGCGCTCCCCGGTTGATGGGATGGAGGGGATTCCCCGAGAGCCCTGCCACCTCGCCATCGAGTGTCCGGACCATGAGCCCACATCCCCCCGGACACTGCTGGCAGACGGACGGGACCAAGACCTCTTCGGGAGTGGCCCACCGTCTGAGGTCCTCCCCCGCCTGCTCGGCCCTGGCGAGCTTGCCCTTGACCAGGGCCGCGGCCCCGGCCGCTACCCCGACCGTTTGAAAAAAGCCCCGTCGCGTGACTCGCATGTTCTCCCTCAGTGATGGCAGGTGTTGCAGTCCGTGGAGACGTGCCTCGCCCCGGTCTTCACCACTCCGGCTCCCTTTTCGTTGGGGCGCTCCCACTGCTCGTGACAGCCGATGCAGTTGTTCATCGCGAGCGTCTTGAGAGGGCGCGCCGGCGGGCGGGCGAGGGTCTCCATCGGCCCATGACAGGTCTGGCACTTCACGTTCGCAACCGCGACATGAGTGCGATGGGAGAAGAAGACATGAGAGGGGAGCCGCCAGACGCGCTTCCACGGGATCTCTTGGCCCTTCTCACCGAAGGCCCGGATCTTCTTCACCTCTTCGCTCTTGGTCTCTCCTCCCGCGTGGCAGGCAAGACAGAGCGCTGTGGGCGGGCGGCCTGCGACGTTATCCTTCTCTGCGCGCTGATGGCAGCCCGTACACGGGAGTTTCAGTTGTTCCACGTGGGTCTTGTGCGGATATTCGATCGGCTGCTTGACGGCGGGCTCCCCCCACCAGAAACCCCACGTCAAGAGGGCCACGGCAACCACCCCGATGACTCCGACCCACTTCATCTCGGGCACGCTAATACTCTCGAGACCGTGAGCGGGTTGAAGCGCCGCAGCGCTTGCCCGAGTTCCGGTGGGACCTGCATCCGGCGGATCGCCGGCCGGCGGCGCCCGGAGGCGTGGCACTTGTCCGGGGCGTGGTTTGGCGAATGGTTCGCCTCAAGCAATCGGCACCTGAATGGGCTCCTGCCTTACTCTCATCACCGTCTCCACCGCACTCTCCCACTCCGCCTCTCTCATCGAGGCGGCTTTCGGGTCGTGATTGGGGTGAATGGGCCAATTGCCTCACACGGATGAAGAGCAAACCCTGTACCAGGACAGATTCCGAAAGCCATTCTGTCGGGAAATTACGTACTTGAACATGGCCATGACGGGAGGTTGTCCCCTTCAGAAGGCTCCCGACTGAGGAGAGTCCGCCTCATCTGTGGGGATTTTCCCCACCGTCCACTTGGGGGTCCCATTCTTGAGTGAATACTTCACCGAGCCAGTCCGCCAACATCTCGATCGTGCTCTCCAGAGGGGCTGCGCGCTTCGGACTACCCCGCGTCAACGCTGCGGTGTAGGCTCTGCGGCGAAGGAGGACGCGTCATGCGAATAGCCTACAGCCAAGCCTTCACCGTGAACATCATCGCCGGGTATCTGCTGACCCTGCTGGGCGCCTTGCTGTCCCTCGTGGCGGCGGGCTGGTGGGTCCAGGCGCGGGAATGGCTGGACAGCGGGCCTCCGCCACCTGCGTTCCGGGCCTTGACGGCGGTCGCCTTCACGCTTTTCACGATCGGAATCTTCTGGCAGCTCGTCGGCTATCTCCGGCTCGAGTACGCCGTCGGCTGGTAGCGGAGCGCCCGCTTGGCGCAGTCCGGGCGGCCGCGAGCAACTGTGTGACACGGCCCCCCAGGGCCGCCGGGTCCGAGAACAGGCGTTATGTTACGCGCCTACATGGAGCCTGGCCAGCGGGTACGCTGGATGGTCCACGATAACGTCCACACGACGACGGTCTATCACCCGCGCAACGCCCGGCACTCGCTCCGAATTCCCGAAGGAGCCGAGCCGTGGGACTCCCGCTACCTCGTTCGGCCCGGCAACTACTTCGAGGTGACGCTCACTGCCGAGGGCGTGTACGACTACTTCTGCATGCCCCACGAAATCGCCGGGATGGTGGGACGTATCGTGGTGGGCCGGCCGGGCGGCCCCGGCGCGCTGCCCTTCGACTACTTCAAGGGCAAACCCGGCACGGCGGACTGGCAGCCGGTGCCGGCGGCGGCGCAGAGGGTCTTCCCCAGCGTGAGCGCGATCATGCGCCACCGCGTGGTCAGAAAGGGTGATCAGGGCGGCTCCCGCCGAGCGCCCATGTGACCCCGAAAAACACGAGGACAAGAGGGTCGCCGTCGTGCGATTCAAGACACATTCCCATCGCCACGTCCGGACAGGATCCGTTGATTAAGTCCGGATCCTCGCCATCCACGGCCTCAACCGAAAGTCGGCATCCCGATAGCGCGGGCCGACGTCGATCTCATTGACTCCGTGGGCCAGTGCGACTTCGATCGAGCGGTCCGCCACGTCCTGCTTAACCCGTCCGATTCCAGTTCCGCCGAACGTCACCATGCTGCTCAGCTGCCCGGTTCGTCCGTAGCCTCGATCGGACGCCCAGCGGCCCGCCCGAGATAATCTGTCATCGCACGACGGAACTCGGACTCACCAAGGCCGGATCATCCGGTCGATTGAGAGGAATCCTGCGCCACCGATGAGCACGGCCAGCGCCATGCCGATCAGGGCAAAGTTCATCTCGAAGCCGTGTCCCTTGCCGGGCTCCAGTGACCAATTCAGAAAGAATCCGTTGCGCCAGTGCACCGTGGCGATGGCCACCACCATCACCAGGACGAGCCCAACGGCGGTGGGACGAACAAGCACGCCTACGATCATCGCCAGCCCCCCGAAGCATTCGGTGAAGGCCGCGAGGACCGTGAAGGGGGCCGGGATACCGAGCGACTGCCTGAAGGAGCTGATGACTCCCCGAAGCCCGGGGCCTCCAAACCACCCGAACGTCTTCTGGGCTCCGTGCCCGAAGAAAATGACACCGAGAACGACTCGCACGATCAGGAGAGACTTCGAGGCGAAGGTCCCGAAGAGCATGTCCATCTGGATCTCCTCTTGTGTCACCTCAAGTGCAATACCAGCGTCTTCAGGCGGGATTCCCGATAGGGACCATTCTTCGCTGCCTCCGATGCTGCTCAGCGAGCCGCGCGCGCTCCACCTCGCCGTTCCGCCGGGGTGGAATAGACGACAAGGTGGGTTCTCGATATTCATGCCCTGCTGACCCCGAGTGTTTCGGGGGGTGCCACCCTTGAGTCCCCCACCTCAGAGACACCCCCGCCGGGATTGAGCCGTTCCGCGTCTCCCTCCCTTCGAGTCCCGTCCGCTCGATCAGGTCGGATGCCACGCGAGTCGCTCGATGCGCCCGAGGATCTGTCCAAACAGGCGCCGCGTCAAGTGGCTCTCGGCTAGCTGGAGGATACAGTACCGGGCATGTCGGATGAGCCACCCGCCGGTTCGTCCCGGTCAACGTGGTGACGATGAAGCCCACCCGGGGAAAGAGCTCCGCCAGGTGATGCTCGACCGTGGCGATCACCCGCCGAGGCAGGTCCCAGGAGGTGGCCTAATATTGAAAGCTCCGGTAGCGCACCAGCGGGGCGTGGCTGGGTCTGCCGCGGGGCCGGGTGAGCAAGTCCTCGATGGCCCGCTCAGCACGGCCAGGCCGGAGCGTGGCAGCGAGGCAGTCGCCGTCCTCGTTGAAGACGAAGAGGGGATGGTAGCAGACGGACTCGAAGTGGCCGTTGTAGGCCGACTGCTCCTGCGCGTCGTGAACAGGACTCTCGGAGCTGTCGACATCGAGGGGCACGCGCTGGGTGAGCGATCGCGTCGCCTCGTGCTGCACCAGGTCCGTATTGAGGCACGCGAGCCCTTGGCAGTTGCGCTCTTCAGTGAGGACGTCCGTTTCGAACCAGGGGAATGTCGAGGTGAGCGCGACGCTCATCTCCCTCCGTTCGTTCGCCATGTTTCCCCGGGTGCCGGCTGGCCAAGCCTCCGCGTAAGCCCAGCCCGAGCGGTGGGGAATTTTCCCCACACGTGGGCCACGTCTGCCACACTTCCGACCCCTGCGGATCTGGCTCATTCGCTCTAGGCTGGCGCCCAACAGACCGACTTGCAAGGGTTTCGTGCAGCGCGATGCTCTGTGGCATCGTTCTGGCATGTCACGGCCGCGGGGGAAGCGCCGAACCATGGATACCCGGTCAACGCGGACAGCGTGCCGGCGGGGCGTGGCGGAGGACTCGCCATAACCGCGCTGAGCGGGTGGCTGGCGCTTTGGCTGGCCCTGGCGCTAGCTGCGTACGGCACGGTCGCCGCGCTGCTCGGGGCCCGAAGCGGCCGACGGGCCTGGATGGCCAGCGCCCTGGGTGCGGTTTGGGGGCAGTTCGCCGCCCTCAGCGTCGCCGTGCTGGCGCTCGAGTGGGCGCTGCTCGGGAGCGACTTTTCCATTCGTTACGTCGCTCAGAACTCGAGCCAGTCCACCCCGTGGATGTACAAGATGAGCGGGCTCTGGGGGGCGCTCGAAGGCTCCCTCCTGCTCTGGGCCTGGCTTCTCGCCGCCTGCAGCGCCGTGGTCGCAGCCCTCTACGGGCGGCGGCACGCCGAGCTGATGCCCTACGTGCTAGCGGTCCTGTTCGCCGTGTCGGCCTTCTTCCTCGGGGTGCAATGCTTCATCTCGGATCCCTTCGAGAGCCTGGTGCCCGCACCGCCAGACGGGCGCGGGCTCAATCCGCTCCTTGAGAATCCCGGAATGGTGTTCCACCCGCCGGCCCTCTACCTGGGTTACGTCGCTTTCACCGTGCCCTTCGCCTTCGCCCTGGCGGCGCTCATCTCCGGCCGTCTCGATGCCGAGTGGATCACCACCACCCGGCGCTGGACACTCGCGGCCTGGTGGGCGCTCACGGCCGGCATTCTGCTCGGCGCGTGGTGGGCCTACCGGGTGCTGGGCTGGGGCGGCTACTGGGCCTGGGACCCGGTCGAGAATGCCTCGCTCCTGCCGTGACTCACGGGCACGGCGTTCCTGCACTCGGTCATGATCCAGGAACGGCGTGACATGCTGAAGGTCTGGAACCTGTCGCTGATCATCCTGACCTTCGCCCTCACGCTGCTCGGGACCTTCCTCACCCGCTCGGGGATCATCGCCTCCGTGCACGCCTTCGCCAGCAGCCCAGCCTTGGGGACGGCCTTCCTTGCGTTCGTCGCGCTCACGCTGTTGGTCTCCTTCGGCCTCGTGGCGGCGCGGGGCGAGAGCTTGGGCGGCCGGGCTGAGCTCGAATCGCTGGTCAGTCGCGAGAGCGCCTTCGTGCTGAACAACGTTGTCCTGCTGGCCGCGACGTTCTCCGTCCTGTTCGGGACCGTGTATCCGTTGCTCTCTGAGGCCGTCCGCGGGGTGAAGGCCAGCGTGGGGATGCCCTACTTCAACCTCGTCAACTTTCCCGTGCTGGTGGTCGTCCTGCTGCTGATGGGAGTCGGCCCGCTGATCGCCTGGCGTCGCGCATCGCTCGATCACTTGCGGCGGAACTTCCTCTGGCCGGTCGCCGTGAGTCTCGCCACGTCGGCAATGCTCGTGGCTGCGGGGGTGCGCCAGGGCCAGGTCGTCATCGTCCTGACGCTGTCGGTCTTCGTCGCGGCCACGGTTTGCCATGACGTCTGGCGCAGCGTCCGCGCGCGGCGCGCTAGCGACGGCGGCGCCGGTCGTGCCTTCGTGAGGCTCATGGTGCGAAATCACCGTCGCTACGGGGGGTTCCTGGTCCACCTGGGCGTGGTGATCATCTTCGTCGGCGTCGCCGGGTCGTCCGGCTACGGACGCCAGCTCGAGCAGACGGTCGGAGTCGGCGAGTCGCTGTCCATCGGGCGCTACCGGGTCCAGTTCGAGGGGCTGCGGCAGGCCGCGCGGGACACCCGTGTGGCTGTGGTCGCAGCCTTCCAGGTGTTCAGCAGTGAGATGCCCGTGGGTCGACTCGAGCCCGCCAAGCTCTTCTACTCCGGCCGGCAGGAGCCCATCGCCCACGTGGCCATCCGCTCCTCCTGGCGCGAGGACCTCTACCTGATTCTCGCCGGGTTCACCTCCGATGGATCGACGGCAACCATCAAGGCCATGGTGAACCCGCTCCTGATCTGGCTCTGGGTTGGGGGAGGGGTCATCACCGCGGGGACAGCATGGGCGATCCTGCCCGACCGCGGCCGGGGGAGGGGCTGAGAATGTGGCGCCGGCTGCTGCTGGTGGGTGTGGTCGTGCTCCTCCCGGTGGCGCTCCTGGCACAGGGGCTTCGAAGCAATCCCCGCGCGGTGTCCTCGCCGCTGGTGGGCGCGCCCGCGCCGGAGTTCGCGCTGCCGGGCTTGGACGGCGGCGAACTGCGCTTGGCCAGTCTCCGCGGCCAGGTCGTCGTCGTCAACTTCTGGGCCTCGTGGTGCGTGCCGTGCCGCGAGGAGGCGGCGGCGCTGGAGGCCGTGTGGCGGCGCCACCGTGACTCGGGGCTGATCCTGGTGGGCGTGAACATTCAGGACCGGGAGGCCACGGCCCGCGCGTTTGTCGGCCACACCCGGACGACGTATCCGAACGTCACGGACGCGACCGGGGCCACCTCCATTGCCTACGGCATCTACGGCGTGCCTGAGACCTTCGTCATCGACCGGGCCGGGCGCATCCGGTCGCGTCAGGTGGGCGCCGTGACGGTGGAGACCCTTGCGGAGCAGATCCGGCCGGCCCTCGAGGCGGGATCATGAGGGTGCTCCTGGCCCTGATCCTGGTCCTGGGCGCGGCCGTGGGGGTGTCCGCAGCGGCGCCCACCGAGGCCCAGGTGGACGCCGTTGCGCGCGAGCTGCGCTGCGTGGTGTGCCAGAACCAGTCCGTGGCGGACTCCCCGTCCGAGATGGCGCGCCAGATGCGCGAGGTCATCCGCGAGCGGCTGGCCGCGGGCGAGTCGCCCGAGCAGGTCAAGGCGTACTTCGCGAGCCGCTACGGCGAGTGGGTGCTGCTCTCACCGCCCACCCGGGGCTTCCCGCTCCTGGCCTGGGTTCTGCCGCTCGGAGCCCTGGTCGGTGGTTTAGTGGGCGCGCTCCTGGTCTTGAGGCGCTGGAGCCGCCGCGGCGGGATGACGGACGAGGCAGAGGTGGACGAAGAGGCGCTGGCGGCTGTCCGGAGAGAACTGGAAAGGAGGGCGTCGTGAGCAGCGTGGAGGACCTCAAGCGACAGCTCGAGGCCGCGTACGCAGCGATCCGGGAGCTGGACGACGACCTGGCGGCAGGGCGCCTCGGGCCGAGCGACCACGCCGAGCTCAAGCAGCGCTCGGAGCGGCGCGCGGCCGGGCTCCTCAAGCGCCTTCGCCAGTCCGAGCAGGAGGGGCGCCGAAGTCGGTCCGAGGCCGCGCCCCCGCCGGTCGGGGCCAGGCTCCGGAGCCCGCTCGCGCTCACCCTGGGGGCGGTGGCGCTCCTCCTCGTGGGCCTGGGCGTGGGCATCTTCCTCGGCCGATCCACGACCGACAAGCGCCCGGCCGCAGGGCGGACAGCGGGAGGGGCCGCAGCGCCCGCCGGCGTCGGCGTGAGCGTCGCGTTGGAGGCCCTCAGCAAGGAGGTGGAGGCGGAGGCCGCGCCGACGGGGAAGCTGCTCGTCTTCGCCCATCAGGCGCTCGACGAGGGCAAGGTCCCAGCGGCCATCTGGGCCTACCAGCGCGTGCTCAGCCGGGAGCCGAAGAACGCCGAGGCCCTTACCCATTTGGGCCTCATCCTCTATCAGGGTGGCCACATGGATCAGGGACTCGCGCGCATGGACGAAGCCCTGCGAGCGGACCCGAAGTACGCCCACGCCCACTGGGACCGGGCGCACATGCTCTTCGAGGGCAAGAAGGATTACGCCGCCGCGGCGCGGGCCCTCGAGGGCTTCCTGGCTCTGGTCCCGACGGGCACGGACGCCGAGCGGGCGCGTTCCATGCTTGCCGAGGCGCGCCGCCAGGCGGCCCAGGGCGCGCGGCGCGGCGGGGCACCATCACCCGCCGCGCCGCCGGTCCGGCCCGAGGGCACTCCGCGGTCCTCAGTCGTGCCCGCCGGTGCAACGGCAGCAGCCATGGGATTCCCAGTGAAGGTCGCTCAAGCGGACCAGAGAGCCCACGAGACGCACGGATGGCGCGGATGAACGACACCTGGACCCACGTCGAGCAGTGGGGGCACCGCATGGGCCTCGAGCCCCTGGACCTCTGGTTCCTCGGGCTGCGCGCGGGGGCCCTGGCCGCCGGCGTGGCGTGGTGGGCTGTGGCTCCGGACTGGACCAGGGCTCCGCAGCTCCCGATCCTGTCCATGTTCTTCGTCTTCAGCGTGGGGATCTACCTCCTGAACGCGGTGCACCCGGGCCGGATAGCGCTCCTCTACCGGATCGCGCTCGTATTCGACCTGGGAACCATCTTTTTCCTCGTCCGCATCACGGGGGGGTTCGCCAGCGACCTGCACCTGGCGTTCATCCTGCTGATCGCGCTCCACGCCTTCTACTTCGGCCTCCGCACCGGACTGCTGACCGCCGTAGCCGCGTCGGCCCTCTACCTGCTGGCGGGGACGTGGCCGCCGCCCATGCCCGGCGTCGCGCTCCGCGTGGCGTTCTTCGGCCTGGTCGGGCTGTGCATGGGGATGGTGGCCGAGCAGGCGCGCCGGCGGCGGGAGGCGCTCGAGCGGCAGCAGGAGCAGCTGCTGCGATGGGACCGTCTGGCGACAGTGGGGGAGCTGGCAGCGGGTCTCGCCCACGAGCTGCGGAACCCGCTGGCGGGCATCTCGGGCGCGCTGCACGTGCTCGGCGGCCAGTTCCAGCCGGACGACGAGCGGCGGGCGCTGCTCGCCGACCTCCAGGCCCAGATCGCGCGCATGAACCGCACGCTGACCGACCTCCTGCAGTACGCGCGCCCGGAAAAGCCACAGCGTCTCCTCGTGGAGATCAATGGCCTCCTGGAGCAGAGCCTGAAGTTCTTGCCCCGCGGGGACATCGAGGTGGTCCGCCGCCTGGACAGCTCGCTGCCGCCCGTCTCCGTGGACCCCAACCTGCTCCACCAAGCGCTGCTCAACATCCTGGTGAATGCCCGGCAAGCCATGCCTCATGGCGGCCGCCTCACGATCGAGACACGCACGCTCCCGGGCAACGGGCGGCCGGTGCAGATCCGCATCGCCGACACGGGCGCCGGGATTCCCGAGGATCAGATCGGCCGCATTTTCCAGCCCTTCTTCACGACGAAGGCCCAGGGCACCGGGCTGGGGCTCGCCATCACGGCCCGGGTCGTCGAGGAGCACGGGGGCCGCATCACGGTCGAGAGCGTCGTGGGCAAAGGCACTGCCTTCACGATCGCGCTGCCGACCGCACCGCCAAGCGCACTGCCGGCCGACCGCGGCGGGAGGGGGAAACATGTCGCCCAGAGTGCTGGTCGTTGACGACGAGCGATTGATCCGTTGGTCCCTCGAGCAGATGCTCGAGAAGGGCGGCTACACCGTAGAGACGGCCGAGGACGGGGCGACCGCCCTGGCGGCGGTGCGGGACGACAGCCCGGACCTGGTGCTGCTCGACCTCAAGCTGCCCGACACCGACGGGATCCAGGTGATCCGGCAGATCAAGGAGGCTCATCCGGACATCCAGGTGGTCATCATGACGGCGTATGCCGACGTGGCGACTGCCGTGGAGGCCATGCGGCTCGGGGCTTACGATTACATCCCCAAGCCCATTGACTTCGACAACCTGGCGGTGACTCTCCGGAATGCGCTCGAGACGCGGCAGCTCCGCCAGAAGGTCGAGTTCTTGCGGGAGAAGCACCTCTACCCGTTCCACTTCGACCGCATCGTCGGGAAGAGCCGGACCATCCAGGACGTCGTCGCGCTGGCGCGGAAGGTGAGCGCGAGCGGTGCCACCATGGTGCTGATTCAGGGCGAGAGCGGGACCGGCAAGGACGTCCTGGCCAAGGCGTTCCACTACGAGAGCAGTCGGGCCGAGGAGCCGTTCATGGAGATCACCTGCACGGCCATGCCGGAGACGCTGCTGGAGTCCGAGCTGTTCGGCCACGAGCGGGGCGCTTTCACGGATGCCAAGGTGCAGAAGAGGGGCCTCCTGGAGCTCGCCCACGGCGGGACACTCTTCCTGGACGAGATCGGGGACATGACGCCGGCGCTCCAGGCCAAGCTGCTCCGAGTGCTCGAAGAGCGGCGGTTCCGGCGCGTGGGCGGGACGAAGGACATCAGCGTGGATATCCGGATCGTTGCGGCGACGAACAGGGACTTGCGGGCGGCGGTGCAGGACGGGACGTTCCGCAAGGACCTGTACTACCGGCTCCAGGTCGTCACGATCACGATCCCGCCGCTCCGCGAGCGGCGGGAGGACATCCCGCTCCTGGCGCAGCACTTCCTCGAGCACTTCAGCCGCGAGTTCAAGAAGCGCCAGCCGCGCCTCACTCCCGAGGTCGTGCGCCTGCTGGTGCAGTACGATTGGCCGGGTAACGTGCGCGAGCTGCGGAACGTGATCGAGCGCGCCATGATCCTGGCCGACGAGGGCGATCTGTCACCCGGGGACCTGGCACCGGAGATCGCCGGTCATGCCGCGGGTGGGCCTCGAGAGGCACCCTCCTTCCAGCTGCCGCCCTCGGGGATCGTCTTCGAGGACGTGGAGCGGGACTTCGTCCGGCAGGCGCTCGATCTCACGCATGGCAATCAAACCCGGGCGGCCCGGCTGCTTGGGCTCACGCGCGACGAGCTGCGGTACCGGGTCAAGAAGTTCGACCTCGGCCACCGGACCGAAGAGGGCGACTGAGGAATTTTCCCCATCCCGCGGGGAAAATTCCCAGCTTCGGATTAGGCCGAGCGGCTCGCTTCGGCTATTCCGCGAGCGTATCGTAAGCTTTTCCGACACTTCCAGCCGTCCGCCTGCCGGACACAATCCCTGTCCGGCGTGAAAATCAATCGGTTAGAAGGCCTCACTCCAGAGCTGGTCCGCCCCGGTAGACCGCGACGCGACTGATCCCAGGATCGGAACGCTCCTTGCACTCTCGGCAAGCGATTCCGCTAACAAGGAGGCCCCATGCGGCGAGCGGTACAGATTGGTTTGGCGGCTTTGCTCGTGGGTGTGGCGCTTCCGAGCCTCGCAGTGGCTCAGGGGAACGCCGAGAAAGGCAAGGCGCAATTCGTCCAGAACTGCGCTCCCTGCCATGGTCCGGCCGGGAAGGGCGACGGCGCTGCCGCCGCGGCGCTGAACCCAAAGCCCAGGGACCTCACCGACAAGGCGTACCTGGGAGGGCTCAAGGACGAGTACCTCATCGACATCGTCAAGAAGGGTGGCGCCGCCGTCGGCAAGTCCGCCGCGATGCCGCCGTGGGGTGCCGCGATGAAGGACGACCAGATCCGGGACGTGATCACCTTCGTCAGGAGCCTGGCGAAGTAGCGAGGCCATCATGTCGACGAGCTCGGCGGTTCGCAGACGGTATGGACGGGTAGCGGTCGGGGTCCTCCTCGTCGCCCTGAGTGGCTGCGCCACGGCGCCGAAGAGAGAGGAGCCGGTGCGCCTCGTCTGGCCGCCGCCTCCGCTGACGGCGCGCGTCGAGTTCGTTCGGAGCATCGTCAGCGACGTGGACCTCGGCCGGGATACGACCTTTTCCCAGAAGCTCTTCGCCTTCCTCGCCGGCGACAAGCCGGCGCCCAACCGGATCATCGAGCCGATGGGGCTCGCGATCTCCGATGACGGGCAACGTCTTTACGTGTCGGACTTCGCCCGGCTGGAGGTCTTCGTCTTCGACTTCGGGCAGAAGAAGTTCTCCAAGATCGGCGAGGCGGAAAAGCTGGCCCGACCCGTGGGCTTGGCTCTGGACGCTCAAGAGCAGCTCTACGTGGTCGAGCAGGAGAAGCGGGGGGTCAGCGTATTCGACCGGCAAGGCAAACGGGTCCGGTTCTTCACGCATCCGAGTGTGGAGCGCCCCACCGGGATCGCCCTCGACCGGGAGCGCGGGAAGATCTATCTCGCCGACACCGCGCACACCAAGTCCGAGAAACACACCATCAAGGTCTTCAACATGGCTGGCGATCTCATCGGCACCATCGGCGGGGAGAGAGGCGAGGGGCCCGGCCAGTTCCTGTTCCCGACCTACCTGGCGGTGGATGACACGGGCAATCTCTACGTCACCGATACGCTGAATTCGCGGGTCCAGGTATTCGATCCCGACGGCAAGTACGTGAAGACCGTTGGCCAGCGGGGCTCCGCCTGGGGGATGTTCGACAAGCCCAAGGGGGTGGCCCTCGACAGCTTCGGGAACGTGTACGTGGCGGATGGTGGCTGGAGCAATGTCCAGATCTTCAACCCGAAGGGCCAGGTGCTCCTCTTCTTCGGCGGCCGCGGGCCGATCCCCGGGATGCTGAAGAACCCCACTGCCATCGTCATCGACAAGAGCAACCGCATCTACGTGGCCGACTACCTCAACCACCGGGTGGAAGTGTACCAGCTCGTGAACACGCGGGCGGAGGACAGCTTTCTGAACCCGGTCGCCGAGACCAAAGGGGGTGATTCAGAGCGCCCAAATGGAGTCGCAGAGAAGGCTACTCAGCGGAATGAGAAGTCAGCGAAAGGAGATGACGTCAAATGAAAGTCCTAAGGTTCGCACTGTTCCTTGCGGTCGTCGCGCTGCTGTTGCCGACCGCCTCGTGGGCGGCCACTGGCGGCACCGGGATCGCGGGCACGGACCACGACTTCTCGGGTAAAGGCACCCCACCGACCGGTCTGTGCACGTTCTGCCACACGCCGCACAAGGCGCTCTCGACGCTCCTGCTGTGGAACCACACCCTTTCGACGAACACCTTCAGCTGGGACGTGCCCGCGACCACAGCCGGCACCCTGTTCCCGACTTTCAAGGGCGACACGTACAATGGGCCCACGGCGAAGTGCCTGAGCTGCCACGACGGCAGCGTGGCTGTCGGTGATATCGCGTGGTTCAACGGAGGCAAGCCCGTCGGGCTCGACAATACCAAGCACGGATTGGGGGACAAGTACAACGTCGGCTTCGGCGGCGCCATGAAGGGGAACCACCCGGTCGCCATGCCGTACCCGTACCAGAATGCCAAGAACACGTACAACGGGGTCACCACCGGTAATGCGGCCGAGCTCAGCGAGTACCAGTTGACTCCGTTGAGCCCGATTCGCATTTTCAACGACGACGGGTCGGGGAATATCACCGCCGGGGCTGTTGCGGCGAAGACCGGCCTGGAGTGCTCGTCCTGCCACGACCCGCACAACAAGGCTTCCGTGGACGATCTCTTCCTCCGCGGGACGCTTGGGGGGAATACCACCGCCTACATCTGCATGAAGTGCCATATCAAGTAACCCGGACCTGAAGCACGGAGAGGCCTGGTCAGGGGGGTGAAGAGGCCAGGCCTCTTTTCTTCCCCGGCGTTTTCCAGCCCGGCGTGATCACGCTGGTCTGGAAGGGGAGAGAGCAAGGAGAACGACGTGAGGGCGGAGCTGAGCGAGGATTGGTGCTACGAGGTGCTGCGAACAGCGCGGTGGCCGAACGGGATCACCTGTCCCCGCTGCGGCCAAAGGCGGGTGACCACGCATTCCAAGTCCGCCGGGACGTCTTGGCGGCGATACCTCTGCCTGGGCTGCCGGCGGACCTTCACCGACCTGACGGGGACACCCTTCGCTCGCACGAACCTCCCGCTGGCCACCTGGTTCCGATGCCTTCGCCTCATGGGGGAGGGACGCAGCACCTCCGGGCTTGCCAGAGAGCTTCGGGTGAAATGGGACACGTCAGTCCAACTGCAGCGCCGGCTGGCAGCGGCCCTGGCGAGGCCTGGGCTTGTTCGACAGCTCCGCGAGGCGGCCCGGGAGGCCCGAGGTGCTTAACCCAAGAGGGCGGCAGCCGACCTTCGTCTCGGCCTCGGTCTGGGTCTGTTTCTTCCTGTCGGGTGCGGCCGGCCTAGTCTACGAGATCGTCTGGATGCGGATGCTGGGCCTTGTCTTCGGCCACACGGTGTACGCCGTCACCACGGTCCTGGCCGCCTTCATGGCCGGCTTGGCCCTCGGGGCCTTCCTGTTCGGCCGCCTGATCGACCGGCGAGGTCGGCCGCTCCAGGTGTATGGCTTTCTGGAAGCCGGGATTGGCGCCTGGGCCTTGCTGGTCCCACTCCTCTTGACCCAAGTCCAGATCGTCTACCTCGCTCTGTACCGCTCTGTGAAGCTTTCTTCCTTCGCTTTGAGCCTGGTCCAGTTTGCCCTTGTCTTTCTCATCCTGCTGGTCCCCACCACGCTCATGGGCGCCAGCCTGCCCGTGCTGGCCAAGTTCTTCGTGAACCGCCCGGAGAGCCTGGGCCGAAAGGTGGGCGATCTCTACGCGCTCAACACTCTGGGTGCGGTGCTGGGCTCCGTGGCCGCCGGCTTCTTTCTGCTTCCGGCCATCGGGGTCAGGGCTACCATCGGGCTGGCGGCGGCGGCCAATCTCGGAATCGGCGCCTGGGCCTTCATCCTGGCTAGATCGGCGGCCGCGCCTGTCGAAGCGCTCTCGTCCTCCCCTCCGCTGACGGTGGAACCTCCGGGTCTCGAAGCTCAGTCAAGCGGGTCCACCCCCCTTGTGACCTGGCTGGTCCTGGCCGGCACCGGCCTCTC
This sequence comes from Candidatus Rokuibacteriota bacterium, assembly GCA_030647435.1. Classification (NCBI taxonomy): domain Bacteria; phylum Candidatus Rokuibacteriota; species Candidatus Rokuibacteriota bacterium. The sequence continues at coordinate 23,520 of JAUSJX010000124.1, read as the reverse complement.
GGGGGGGGCTGCCATGGTCTACGAGGTGGCCTGGACGCGGGCCCTCAGCCTCATGATCGGCAGCTCGATTTACGCCTTCAGCGCCATGCTCACGACCTTTCTCGTCGGCCTCGCCCTGGGGAGCTTTCTCTTCGCCAGGATCTGGGGCAGGCGGCGGGTAGACGCCGCTCTGTTCGGAACGCTCGAGGTCGCCATCGGGCTCATCGCCTTGGCTCTGATCCCGGCCTTTGAACGGCTCCCTGATCTCGTCCTGGCGATCCTCACGCGCATGACTCCCTCAGCCGGTGGGGCCTTGCTCGCCCAATTCGCCTCAAGCTTCCTCATCATGATCATTCCGACCACCATTATCGGAGCCGCCTTTCCCTGCGCGGTTCAGATCTGCGGAGGCGCCCTCACGCGGCTGGGCCGCGACATCGGGCGGGTCTATTCAGCCAATACCGTCGGCACGATCGCGGGCGCGCTCCTCGCCGGGTTCCTGCTCGTCCCCTGGATCGGGGCGCGCGCGTCCTTGGTGGTGGCCGCGGCAGTGAACACCGCCGTGGGGGTCGCCGTCCTCGCCGCGCCCGGCGCATCCCGTCCCCTTTGGCGGCGGGTGGCGCTCGTCCCGCTGGCTCTGCTCTTCGTGGCGGGCGTGCTGTTCCTCCCCAGATGGGATCCGCGCGTGATGGCGGGAGGAGTGTCCATCTACGTCGAACGGTTCACCGCGGCGCCGGATCCGGCGGCATTGTTCCGGGAAGCGGCGGCTGCGCGGCGGCTTCTCTACTACCGCGAGGGGATCAACTCCACGGTGGCCGTCGAGCGGACGGAGCGAATGACCGCGCTGAGGGTTGACGGGAAGGTGGACGCCAGCAACGGCGCAGATATGGCAACGCAGCTCATGCTGGGCCATCTGCCGCTCTTGCTCCACGCGAATCCGGAGCGGGTGCTCGTCATCGGGCTGGGCAGCGGCGTCACGGCGGGAGCCGTCGCCCAGCACCCCGTCGTTCGGGAGATCGACGTGGTCGAACTGGAGCCGGCTGTCGTGGACGCGTCGCGCTTCTTCGTGGAGGAGAACCGAGCCGTCCTCCGCGATCCGCGGGTACGGCTGGTGGTAGGAGACGGGAGGAACTACATCCTGGCCAGCGAGAAGCGGTTTGACGTGATCTCTTCGGAGCCGTCCAACCCCTGGATGGCCGGTGTCGCCAATCTGTTTTCCCGCGAGTTCTACCGCCTGGCCCGGGAGCGGCTGGCCGATGACGGGATCATGATTCAGTGGGTCCACGGGTATTCCCTCTTCCCGGGGGACTTGAGGATGATCGTCAGGACGTTCATGCAGAGCTTCCCCCACGCAACCCTCTGGCGGACGCTTCGGGGCGATTACCTCTTGGTCGGCACGCGATCGCCCCTGCGCATCGACTACGCGCTGCTGGAGCGCAGGATCGCCGCCTCGGCGGCGGTCCGGGAGGACATGGCGAGCATCTGGTTGGCCTCCCCCCTGGATGTGCTCACCCTTTTCTTCCTCGATGAGACTGATCTGGCCAGGTTCGCCCAGGGGGCGCCCGAGAACACCGACGACCGGCCTCTCCTCGAGTTCAGGGCGCCCCTGGCCCTCTACCGTAAGACCACCGACGAGAACCACAGGCTGCTCAGGGAGACCCGGACGACTGAGTTCCCTCCCGTCGACAATTTGCCCGCCGGCCTGCTGGGGGCAAGGCGGGCTCACTTCGCTCGGATCTACTGGGCCGGCGGGGAGAGGGAAGAGGCCCTCGACCAGCTTCGGAAGGCGCCGTGGCCAGATTCGAGGGACGTCGCTTCGCAGCTTGATCGAGCGAAGCTGCTCTTCTCGCTGGGGGAAGTTGGCCAGGCGACAGAGAGGCTTGCCGCGCTGGCGCGGGGTCGGTCCCAGAATCGCTTGATCGCGAGCTATCTGAAGGCCGGGGCTATCTTGCGCGAGTTGAAGGCCGAGGAGGCGGTGTCTGAGCATGGGCGGACCCGTCTCGGCGATCCGAATCCGGCCGAGGCCCACAATAACCTGGGCGTCTTCTACACGCGCATGGGGATCCGGTCCGGGGAGCCGGCTTTTTTCGAGCTCGCCGTGGACTCGATCGACGCGGCGCTGCGCATCGAGCCGCAGGCGTACGCGGCCCTCAATAACCTGGGCAACGCCTACTTCGAGCTGCAACGACTCGGAGAGGCGGCCGAGGCATATCGGCGTGTGCTCGTACTGAAGCCAGGCCTCCCCCAGGCCCACTTCAACCTGGGGCTGGTCTACGAGCGGCAAGGCGCCCTCGAGGCCGCCGCGCGAGAGTACCGATTGGCCCTCAGCCTCCAGCCGAGCTGGGCGCTTCCGCGGCTGAACCTCCAGAGGCTCGGCGCATTGGAGGCACCCGCCAGGTAAGGAGCGCCCACGGGCCCGGACAATTCGCTCTTTCTTGCGGGCCCTCGGCCGTAGACTGATTTTCACGCTTTCATCCAGACGGGAGGTGGGGCTGATGAGCATGCGCCGAATCCTGGAGCTTCTCGTGCTCGGAGTCAGCCTGGTGTGGGCCGCCCCGCTCGCGGCCCAGCCTGCCTCCCAAGGGGTGCACGAGCGGGGCAAGACGCTCTACGACACGTACTGCGCGTTCTGCCACGGGGTCGACGGGCGCGCCGACACACCGGTCGCCCGGCTCTTGGAGCCGCGGCCGAGGAATTTCACGGACCCGGTGGAGATGGCCCGTGTGACCGACGACCGGATGTATCGTGCCCTCAGGATGGGCCGGCCGGGGACGGCCATGGCTCCGTGGGGGCAGGTGCTGAGTGAACCCCAGATGGGCGACATCATCGACTACGTTCGGAGCCTGACCCCGCCGCTCCCTGCCGCGCTCTCCATAGACCAGCTGAGCCTCCAGGTCGGCCGCCGCATCTACGAGAAGCAGTGCGCGATGTGCCACGGGGCCGACGGGCGCGCCGACACGGAGGCGGCAAAGGTGCTCCGTCCGCGCCCCCGCAAGTTTGCCGACCCGATCGAGATGGCGCGGGTGGATGACGGGCGAATGTATACGGCGATCAAGCTGGGCCGCCCCGGGACGGCCATGGGCGGCTGGGGAGAGCTGGAGAGCCCGGCGGAGATCATCGACTTGATGCGCTACATCCGGAGCCTCCAGCAACCGCTGCCCGCCGGCATGACGCGCGCCGGACTCGATGTCCTGGTGGGCGGACAAATCTACCAGCAGGACTGCACCCCATGCCACGGCGAGCGTGGGGACGGGCAGACTCCGATCGGCCAAAGCCTGGTTCCGCGTCCCCGCAACTTTACCAACGCCCAGGAGATGGCGCGGCTCAGCGACAGGGAGATGGCCCAGCGGATCATCCACGGCATTCCGGGAACGGCCATGGCCCCGTGGGGAGGCATTCTGAACGGCGAAGACGTTCGGCGGGTGATCCTTTTCATCCGCAGGACGTTCCAGGGCGCCCGATAGGTGCCATGCGGGGACGGGTCGCGCTGCTCCTCTCCATGGTAGGTCTGTTGGGAGCGGTGGCTGCCCACGGCTGCAGCCCAGAGGCCCGGCACCGTGTCCTCTCGACGCTCTTCGAAGGGGTGCCGAAGCCTGGAGAGGAACTCCGCGTCAAGCCGGTGGTCCGGAGCCCTCGCCGGGTGCCGCCCCCCAAGCCCGGATCCCAGCCGGCCGTTGTCGAGGCCTCGCTTCCACCACCCGAGCCGGTGCGCCCGGCCGCGTTGCGTACGTGGCGGGATCTCCTCCAGCAGCTCCCGAAGGACGCGGCGGGAGGCGTGGACTGGGTCCGCGCGTTGGAGGAAAAGGCGATCGAGCCGCGGGCGGGGCTCGAACCCGAGGCACAGGACCAGCCGGTGTTTCCCCTCGACGTGGAGTTGACGCCCGAAGGGCAGCCCCTCTTCAAGGTGACGTTCCCCCATGAGGCCCACACCCGGTGGCTCGCCTGCACGAACTGTCATCCGGGCATCTTCCAGATGCAGCGGGGGGCTGCCCCGATCACCATGGCGAAGATCTACGCCGGGGAGTATTGCGGCCGCTGCCATGGGAAGGTTTCCTTCGCGGTCCCAACCGGCTGCCCACGCTGCCATCTGGCGCTGGCCGGCCCCAGGACGGCCGCGGCTCCTGCCCCAGTAGCCCCAGCCGCGGCGCCCGCCGTCGAGAAGCTGAAGACCTGGGAAGAGGTCGCGAAGGCGCTTCCGAATGCGACGACCGGAGGCGTGGACTGGGTCAAGGCGATCGCCGATGGACTCGTCGCTCCACGATCCGCGCTGGACCCGAAGGCCCCGGGCCTTCCTCCCCTGGCCCTCGACGTCGAGCGCATCCCGGAGGGCCAGCCAGTTTTTCGGGTCGTGTTCCCGCACTCGGTCCACACCGAGTGGCTTGCCTGCGCCAATTGCCACCCGGGAATCTTCCAGATGAAGCGGGGCGCCACGCCCATCAACATGGGGGCCATCTTCGCCGGCCAGTACTGCGGGGTGTGCCACGGCACGGTGGCCTTTGCTGTTCCCACAGGCTGTCCGCGTTGTCACCCCGCGCTGGCGGGAGCCCGATGATGCGGCTCGCCGTCTCTGTGATCGGAGCAGGCCTCTTGCTCGCTGCCCTCGTAGGTCTGGGAGCGGCGGTCGAGGGGGACATCGTCTTTCAGCGGAAGGGCGCTGCCGACAAAGACACGCCGCCGGCTCAGTTTCCCCACTGGGCGCACCGCATCCGGTTCAAGTGCTATGTCTGCCACGACGCGATCTTCCAGATGAAGGCCGGCGCCAACCCCGTGTCGATGGACACGATCCTCGAAGGCAAGTTCTGTGGCGCGTGTCACGACGGGAAGACGGCCTTTCCCGTGGGATTTGAGACGTGCCAACGATGCCACCGCGAATGACGCCTGCGAATGAGCCGATGGTCACGGCGGCTGGTGTTCGGCGCGATCCTGGGGGGCGCGGTCGTGCTTGCCTCGGGTGAAGTCGGCGCCCAGCCCTGGATCGGCTTGGGGACCTGGGACGGTGCCCTGGAGGCCGGCTATGCCTGGGACCGCCAGGAGACGAAAGGAGACAGCGGCTCTAATACCAAGTCCGGGAGGACCCGCTACGACGAGCGGCTGACGGTCCGCAACACCGGAGCCTATTACCTGGACCCGCGCCTCGTATCCACGAGCTTCAGCGGGAGCTTCGGCCTCTTCCAGGAGCAGGACCGGTTTGACAACAAGGAGTCCTCGACGAGCGGGACGCTCCTCGGCTACACCTTCGACACCGTGATCCTGTCCGAGAAGCCGTACAGCCTCTCGACCTTCGCCAGCCGGACCGAGAATGTCCTCAGTCGCGAGTTCGGCGGCAGGAGCGAGCTCAGCTTCGAAAACCGCGGCGGCACATTCCGGCTCCGGGAGGACAGCATCCTCCAGGATCTCGGGGTGCGGTATTTCTCGTCAACCGTGGGCGCGCGGCAGGAGCACACGAAGGAAGACACCAAGATCCTGGACCAGACTTTCAGGCGCGACGAGACCCGGAACATCTTCAGTTACGAGGCTAGCAAGGGCTTCGAGACGTCCGATTTCAACGCCCGGTACGAGTTCATCGACCTGCAGGACAAAGAGCGCAGCACCGGCGACTTCCGGAGCCAGACAGCCGAGCTCGGCTACAGCTTGGACTTTGGCGAGAATCTGAACCGCCGGTGGAGCTCGCGCCTCAACTACTTCGCCAGGAGCGGGCTCGCGCGGAGCACGTATCTCTCGGTTGACGAGCAGCTTCGGATCGACCATTACGAGAACCTGTTCACGGATTACCGTTACCTCGTCTCGCGGATCGAGACCGATGCCGGGGCCACGACGACCCAGAATGGGACCGCCAAGGTCCAGCACCGGCTCTACCAGAACCTCACCACGGCCGCGACCGCTCTAGCCACACTCCAGGACCTCCCCGATGGCGAACGGAAGAGCTATGCCGGCCAGCTCGACCTCGACTACCAGCGGGCGATTCCCTGGAACGGACGCATCTTCGCGGGGGCCGGCGCCCGCTACCAGATCGACGACAACCAGATCGACACGTCACGCATCGACGTGGTCGACGAGTCCCACACGGCGCCAAATCCGCTCGGCGGGAACGCCGGCTTCCTCCTTGGCAACCCATTCGTCATCGTCTCGACGATCGTGATGGTGGACACGCGGGGTGGGGCGCGGCTCCCGACGACGCTCGGCGTGGACTACCTGATCGTCCAAGAAGGGGACTTGACGAAGATCGTTCCTCTCGCGGCAAGTCCGGTCATCCTTCCCGGTGATCCCCTGGCGGTCAGCTATTCTTACGAGGTGGCTCCGAGCCTCAGGTTCTCGACGGTGTCCTGGCGCGCCCAGCTCGGCGCGGACTTCAGGTGGATCGCCATGTCTCTCGCCCACGAGCAGTCCGAGCAGTCGCTGCTGTCGGGGCGGGACGACCGGTTTCTGGACGACCGGACGGTGGATACGGCGCGGCTCGAGCTGCGGGGGGACTGGGAGAGGGTTCGGGCGTCCGCCAGCGCGCAATACCAGGTTCAGGAGAGCACGCGGCTTGCGTTCACGTCGTGGCAGTACGGTCAGCTCCTGACCGTCCAGCCGCTGTCAGATCTCGTGCTGAGCCTCACAGCGCAAGAGACGTTCGCCAACTACACGATCCCGGTGCGGCGGAGCACGAGCCTCTCGACGCGGGGGGACCTGACGTGGTCTCCGCTGGCCGGCCTCTTCGTGAACGCGTTCGCCTCGCTGCGGACCTCCGAGGACAGCGGGCTCCCCTCGGAGACCATCCGTGAGACGGGCATCAGGATCCGCTGGACCCGCGGCAAGATGGATGTGGCGCCGACCTTCACGTGGGTCGATCGAGAACGCGGAACGACCCAGTCCACCGATATGCGTTTCGAACTCAAGGTCACTCGGCGGTTCTGAGATGCGCGTGCGCCTCCGCGTCGTCAGCGCGCTCACCCTGCTCCTCCTCGCGGGAGCCTGTGGGGTGCGCCCGCCCGCCCCACCGGTTCCGCTCGCGGAACCCCTGGTCTGGCCCAAGCCACCCGCGGAGGCGCGGATCCGATACGTGCGAAGCGTGTCGGGCCCCCAGGACGCGGGCATTCAGAGATCGTTTTTCGGACGGCTCACCGACGCTCTCTTCGGCAAGAGCGACGAGTTCCTGATCCGGCCAACCGGCGTCGCGGGGCGCGAGGATCTGCTCTATGTCGCCGATCCGGGCGCTCAGGCCCTCTGGATCTTCGACCTCGCGAATCAGAGGTTCACGAAAGTGGGCCGGCTGGGGGGGATAACGCTCGCTTCTCCGGTGGCCGTTGCCGTCGGGCCCGCCGACACGGTCTTCGTCGCGGACTCCTGGCTGAAGAAGGTCTTCCTGGTGGACCGCGAAGGCAAGCTGCTCCGGACGGCCGCCGAGGTCGGCCTCGAGCGACCAGCGGCAGTCGCCTATGACGAGGGCAGCGGCCGGCTCTATGTCGCCGACTCGGCTGGGCACCGGGTCGCCGCCTACGGCCCGGACGGCGCACAGATCCTCAGCTGGGGGAAGAGGGGGATCGGGGATGGGGAGTTCAACTATCCAACCCACGTGGCGCTGGATAGGTCGGGGACTCTTCTCGTAACCGACGCCCTCAACTTCCGCGTCCAGGCGTTTGATCGCGAGGGACGGTTCCTCTGGAAGATGGGGCGTCCCGGCGACGGCTCGGGGGACTTCGCCGGCCCAAAGGGCGTAGCGACCGACAGCCGAGGTCATCTGTACGTCGTAGACGCGCTCTTCGACGCGGTGCAGATCTTCGACCGGGACGGGGCCTTCCTGCTCGGCTTCGGGGAACGGGGGGTGCGCCCGGGACAGTTCTGGCTCCCCGGAGGGATCTTCATCAGCGGGCAGGACAAGGTCTACGTGGCCGACTCCTTCAACCAGCGGGTGCAGGTCTTCGACTTCCTCCGAGGCCCGGAGTAGGGAAGCAGACAGGGGGATCAGCGTGGGAGCCAGGAGCGACGGGGATCACCGGGAGCGTGGAACGTTCGCGCGCATCGCATGTCGCGCCGCGGGGCTCGCGCTCATGCTGGCCTGGGCGCTGCTCTCCGCGACGGCGGCGGCGGCTCAGACTCAGATCGCCCGGACGGTTCACAACCTGACTTCCTCGGGTCCGGGGACGTTCCGCGTGAGCGAGGCGGCGGGGCTCTGCGTGTTCTGCCACACCCCACACAACGCCAGCCCGACACGGGCCCTGTGGAACCGGGAGGTCTCCGGCGTCACCTACAAGCTCTACGAGAGCAGCACGCTCGAGGCGCAGCTCAGCCAGCCCACGGGCTCCTCGCGCCTCTGCCTGTCCTGTCATGACGGGACCTTGGCGCTGGGGAACCTCCGGGTCCCGCCACGGGGCAGCCGCTTTACTCTGGGACCGCTCACGGGGAGGGCCGTCCTGGGAACCGATCTCTCGGACGACCATCCGATCTCGTTCGTCTACGACAGCGCGCTGGCACTCCGTCGCGGCCAGCTCGCCGACCCGCTGACGCTGCCGCGCACCATTCGCCTGGACGACACGCGCCAGCTCCAGTGCACCTCGTGCCACGACCCACACGAGGACCGCAACCCCAAGTTCCTCCGGCTGGACAATCGGTTCGGCGCCCTCTGCACCTCCTGTCACCGGCCGCGCAACTGGACGGGCTCGACCCATTCGGTCGCAACCGCCACCTGGAACGGCACGGGTTCGAACCCCTGGCCCCCTGGGGCGTTCCCCACGGTGGGGGAGAACGCGTGCATCAACTGCCACCGCCCCCATGCCGCCGGCCACCCCCAGCGCCTGCTGGCCCAGAGCGCGGAGCCCGTCGTCTGCACCATCTGCCACAATGGCGCGGTGGCGCCCAAGAGCATCGAGGCGGAGTTCCTCAAGCCGTTCCGCCACCCCATTGACAGTAGCGAGTGGACCCACGACCCCAAGGAGGAGCCGGCCGTGATGCCGCGGCACGTCGCGTGCGTGGACTGCCACAACCCCCACGCCGTGACTCCCGCGCCGGCGACGGCTCCCACGGCCACGGGCCGAACCCGGGGCTCCCGCGGGGTGTCCATCCAGGGCGCCCGCGTTGATGAGGTGAGCTTCGAGTACGAGGTTTGCCTCAAGTGCCACGGGGTCAATGAATCGACGACGCCGGGCATCCTGCGCCGCGACGCCGTCCGCAACGTCAGGTTGAAAATCAACCCGGCAAACCCCTCGTACCATCCGGTCGCAGCACAAGGGAAGAACACGACCATCGTCGGCCTCGAGCCGGGCTACACGCCGTCGAGCTTCATCTACTGCACCGACTGCCACAACAACGACGAGTGGACGCCGCAAGGGACGCGTCCTCGCGGGCCCCACGGCTCGCGGTACGAGCCCATTCTCGAGCGCGAGTTCCAGGCGGGAGATCCCGCCGCCGAGTCACCCGCGAGCTACGCGCTCTGCTACAAGTGCCACAACCGGTCGACGCTGATCGACGGCTCGGGGCGCTTCCCTCACAAGAAGCACGTTGTCGAGAAGAATGCGTCCTGCGCCGTGTGCCACGACATCCACGGCTCCCGCCAGAACATCCGCCTGATCAACTTCATGCTCCGCACGAAGACCGGGAGCACCGTGGTCACGGCGAGCAGCAGCGGGCGGTTGGAGTTCGTCCCGGATCTCGCCCGTCCCGGCCGGGGCAGCTGCTACCTCAAGTGTCACGGCGAGGAGCACAACCCTCGCAGCTACTGATCCCCTCGCGGACCCGCCGTCCCCTGGTGCCTTGTGTCTGCGGGGAGATCTGGTGAGTCTTCCCCAGGCGTGGGCGAAAGTCACCGGTCGTTGGGACGCTTCTCGGGGCGACGCGGCAGAGAAAGGCTTTGACAGAGCGTGGTTCCTACGCGGGCGCCGCTGTGGCACAGTATGCGCATGAGATGGTTGCTCTTGGGGTGAGCCGAAGAGCGAGCCTCGGCGCCGGGCGAGAGATGCTCCAGGAGAGGGTGGGAGGGCCTGTGAACGGACAGATCGGTTGGCGCCCCGCGGCGTCCCAGCCCAAGCGAGCCGTGATATGACGGCCGTCAACTCTTCGCGCCTCCACGCCGGCCTGGCGGCCGAGGTACTGCGAATGAGGCGGTCATGAGCTTGCGCCCCGGCCGCTTTCAGGGCTTCCTGCTGCTGAGCGCGGTACTGATCGCCGCCGTGGGCATCACGGCCGGCGTGATCGTGGGGGCTTTTTTCGAGCGCCACCTGCTGGGGGAGGAGGAAACCAGGACGGCCGAGATCGTCCGGAGCCAGGCTCGACAGCATCTAAGCGCCCGAGACCTTAACCTCGTGGCAGGCGACCCCGCGGAGCGGGATCGGAACTTTCGGGTGTTCCTCGAGGGGCTGCCCGGAGTCTTCCGAATCAAGGCCTACGACACGACGGGGCGGATCGTGTGGTCCAATGAGTCTCGGCTCATCGGCATGAGCTTCCCGGACGACACCTTTCTCCAGAACGCCCTGAGCGGTCGGGTCACGACGGTGCTGGGGACACCCAGCCGCGAGGAGCACGTTTTCGAGCGGAGTCACCGGTACATCGCCGAGGCGTACGTGCCCGTTGAGTTCCAGGGGTCTGCCGGCGTGGCCGGGGTGCTTGAGACGTACAAGGACATGACGGCCACCATGATGGATGTGCAGCGCACCCAGCGGATCATCTGGGCCGTCGCCGGCGGGATCGGGCTCTTCCTCTACGGGGCCCTGGGACTCCTCGCCTGGAACTCCTCGGCCGGGGAGCGCCGGGCGATAAGCCGGCTGGAGCGCCAGAACCGGGAGCTCACGTTACTCCAGCAGTTCGCCCAGTCCATGCTCCGCCCGGTTGACCTTGGGCAGGTGGCGGCCGCTGTGGTGGAGAGCGCCGGCGCCGGCCTCGGGTTCTCGAGAGCCGCGCTGTATCGGGTCGAGGGGAACGAGGGCCTGACCCTGCTGGCCGAGTACCCACCTGGCTCCTCGGGGGCGGCGCCGGCCGCCGACCTCGTGGCCGACGCCCTGGCGGCGCGGGCACCGCTCCTGCGCGCCGGCACGGTCGCCGTCGCCCTGTTCACCCCAAAGGGATCGGCCCATCTGTTTGCCGGCGAGCGGTCGCAGTCGGGAGCGGATCCGGGCCCTGCGGCGATCCGACCGCTCGAGATCATGCTCCAGGAAGCCTCGATTGCGCTTGGCAACGCGGAGCTGTTCACCGAGATCCGAGAGGCCCACGAGCGACTGGCGGCCATCATGGCGAGCGTCACTGACCAGATGGTGATCCTGGACCGGGAGATGCGCGTGGTCTGGGCCAACTCGGCCACCGCCGCGGAGGTGGGCGGGAGCGCAGTCGGGCTCGCGTGCTTCGAGCTGATGGGCGGCACGCCCGAGACGTGCCGGGGGTGCCCGGCGGTCCGCACGTTCCACTCAGGCACGGTGGCACGGGGCATGCGCGCGCGGACCTGCCCGGACGGGAAGACCAAGTACCTGGACCTCATCACCGCCCCGCTCCGCGATGCCTCCGGGCGGGTCCACCAGGTCCTCGAGGTGGCGCGCGACATCACGGATATGGTCGAGATGGAGGAGCGCCTCAAGCAGGCGAACCAAGCCCTCGTCGACGCTCAGGTCCAGCTGGTGGAGCAGGAGCGCCTGGCCGCCGTGGGGCAGCTTGTGGTCGGGCTGCACCACGCGATCCTGAACCCCCTCACTGGGATCCTGGGGATTCTGCAGGTGCTCAAGGCCGAAACGGCCGGCAAGCCCGAGCAGGCCACGGCCATCGCCGAGGCTGAGGGCGAGATTCGGAAGATCGAGCGCCTCGTCAGGCGGCTGCCCGATCTGCAGCGCACCAACGGGACGCCGTACGTGGGCCGCCTGACCATGCTGGATCTTGAGCGCCTGTGGGCAGACCAGGCCGCGGGGCGCGGAGGCGGGGAGCGCGGATAAGCCGCGCATTGTTCTCGATCGCGCAATCGCTCTGCAACCTCTGGTCCGGGCTGCCCCACGCCATCCTGACTGGCGGCATGAGCAATTCGAGGCATCGCCAGGACGGCTCCACCCGCACCCAGGCCTGAGCCGGCTCTCGCTGCACCGCGTACTCTTCCCCGATTCCGGGGAAAATTCCCCAGCCCGGCCCGCAGTGATCCGTTAGACACAGGACACGCGCCCCGATTTCGCGCGACCTTAGCGGGAACCCTCAGGCGTGCCCTGACCGGCGTGGGCTGGCATGTCGCTTGCGGTCCCCCTTGGCGATGACAGCGATACTGGTGGCGGGCATCAGTTACCGCTCGGCTCCAGTAGCGCTGCGCGAGCAGTTGGCATTCGCGCCGGGGGAGATTTCCGCTGTGCTCCCCGGCTGCCTGGCACGGACCCAAGTGGACGAGGCCATGCTCCTCTCCACTTGCAACCGCGTGGAGCTCTACGCCGTCGGGGAGCGTTCGGGCCTCGTAGAGGCCTTCGACTGGCTCTGCCAGCAGCGTGGCGTGATGCCGGCAAGGCTGCGAGGGCTCGTCGACGTCAAGGCCGACCGCGACGCCGTCCTCCATTGCTTCCGGGTAGCCGCAAGCCTGGATTCGATGATCGTCGGCGAGCCGCAGATCCTGGGACAGGTCAAGGACGCCTTCGAACTGGCCCGCCGAGCGGGCACCGTGGGCCCCCTGCTCCACCGGCTGCTGAGCCAGGCCTTTGCCGTTGCAAAGCGGGTCCGGACCGAGACTGCGGTTGCAAAGCACGCAGTGTCGATCCCGTCCGGAGCCGTCGAGTTGGCGGGGAAGATTTTCGGCCGGCTCGAGGGCCGCGCCGCGCTCCTCATCGGCGCGGGGGACATGGGTGAGCTGGCCGCGCGACACCTGGTGCGTCAGGGGATTTCCTCCCTCCACGTCACAAACCGGACCTGGGCGCGGGCCGTTGAACTGTCACGCTTGCTCTCGGGCACTCCGGTGCCGTTCGGCCGTTGGCCCGAGGAGCTGGCTCACGTGGACATTGTGATCACCTCGGCCCGCTCGTCCCAGCCCCTCGTCACCGTGGACGGGATCCGGGGAGATCTCTCCCGGCGAAGGGCCCGCCCCATCTTCTTCATCGACATCGCGGTACCCCGGAACGTCGAGCCCGGCGTGGCACAGCTCGAGAACGTCTTCTGCTACGACGTCGACGACCTGCAGCGCGTCGTGGCCTCGAATCTCGAAGAGCGGCAGCGCGAAGCCGCTCGGGCCGAGTTCCTGATCATGGGCGAGGTGGACAGATTCCTCACCTCCCTCAGGGACCTCGACGTCGTCCCGGCCATCGTCGCGTTGCGCCGCCAAGTGGAAGCCATGAGCCGCACCGACCTGGAGCGCGCGCTCCGGGAACTGCCACACGCCTCACGCGAGACTCACGAGGCGTTCGAGACCCTGGTGGCCGGCATCGTGAACAAGATTCTGCATCCCCCCACGGTCAAACTCCGTGAGGCCGCCGGTGCCGGTGGCGGGCGGGAATGGGCGGAGGCAGTCTCGCAGCTCTTCGCTCTATCGCCGGCCGCCGTACCCGGGCGCGCGGCTCGGCGGACGGATCGCGCGGACGGGCCGAACGGATCCGGGCCCATCACGGTAGCCGCCCGGTGACAACCCTCCGAGCTGGAATCGCTCGCCCTTGATGGTCCCGGCCACTCCCCGGCGCGCCATGGAGGCAGCAATGACTCACTTCCTTAGGCGTCTCGATCGATCGCACCACACTGGACCGAAGCGCGGTCGGCCCTCGGCATGGCGATCGCGGACGTTCATTGTTAGAGGGTTTCTCCGCCTCGCCGGCACGTACCTGATCGCCGGCGCGGGACTGATTGTCGTCGCGGGCCTTGTGGCGGCCGTGAGAGCCGACGAGCCACTCTTCGTCCTCTTCGCGCTGCCGATCGCGCCGGTCTGGCTCGGCGCCGGACTCCTCATAATCACGTCGCTGGTGAGTGAAGCGAGCTGGGATGGAGACAATCTCTACCTGTCCCTCGCCTTCGAGACACGGGTAGTCAACTGGCGTGAAATACTCCGGGTCAGGGCGGTGACCGTTCATGTGTGGCCGATCCCCGGCGGGACCGTCTTCATGTTGCTGAAGTACAGGCGTCCCGTCAGGGGGCAAGGCAAGTCGGCATGGGCGCTCCTGGCCCTGTCCGACGAACTATTGTCTTCCTGGCCCAGCCCTCACGGTGGCGCACCCTCGTCCCGTCGCAATCCCGAGCAGCGATAGCGACTCGGCGTTCACCCGCTCGGGGTTCGACCGAGGGCGGACTGAGGCCTGACGCTCGCCTTCGCCCCGGTGACGCGAGCAATTCCGGCTGTCAAGCTGGGGCCCGCAGGGGAGGCCGCATGTCGCCCGCCCGCATCGCGCGGCGAGGGAGCCGAGGGAACAGCGTTTGTCCGTCCTTCTATGCGCCCACAAGGCGATGCGCCCATCCGGTCCACTCGCGAAGGCGCCGTCACCCGCGCGGACCAGCGGCTTGATCGAGGGCTTCGTCGCCGATCAACCTGGACCCCGTCAACGCGCTCCGCCCCGGGCGGCTTCTGGTGCTCTCCCGCATCACAATGGTTCTCGACATGGCCCTCATCTGCCCGGAGGTATTGTCAAGAGTTGTGGCCCGGGCTGAGCGCCGCGGCGCCAGGATTTCGAGACAGCAGGGGCGAGAGCGAAAGGAAACAGCGCGACGGGATCGTCGAATGATTCTCGACGATCCCGCCCGGCCGCAGAGGCTACTTGAAGCTGTAGGCGAGCGTCAGGCCCAGGATATGGGCGTCGTAGTTCCTGGCGTCGTTGCCGAGCCAGATCGAGCCCGTGGTGCCGGCCAGTTGCGGAATGAATGGCGTCAGGTCGTCGGTGCGCCAGTCGTTCTTCCTGAACTGCTCGAAGGTGTAGAAGAGCGAGGCCGTCCACGATTTCGAGAAGTGGTAGCGGAGCGCGGTGGTGAACATGACGAGCAGATCGTCGGCCGCCGGCATCCGTTTCGGCAGCAAGCCGGGAACGGCGAGGACCGCGCCCGGAAGGGTGGCGCTCGTCAGGCGCGTTTCTCGGGTTCCGGACGACGTCGAGTAGTTCGCGCCGAAGGTCCAGTCGAGCACGTTCGGGATCAGCGCCGCCTTGCCCTCGACATGGAAGGTGTCGACGGTGTCCTTCATGTTCGTGATCCAGTCAGAGTTGATGCTTGAGGGATTGTCAAAACCCCCGGCGCCACGGTTCTTCAGATTCCGGTCGTCCACCTCGTGCACGTAGCCGGCCGAGAACGAGAGGCGCTCGGACGGACTCCAGCCGAAGTCGATCCCCGCCGACCAGCTCGTTTCCCACAGCAGGCCGAACGCGGAACGGAGGTAGTCGTCGTAGCGATAGCTGGCCACGGGCGTCACCGAGAGGGTGTCGAGCAGCGTGAACTGGAGCAGGAGATCCACGCGGTGACGATCACGCTCGGCCTCGTCGACCTTGCGGAACAGGAACCCGTTCACGGGGGCCACCTTCCAGCGGCTGTAGTCGGAGTCCCGCCGGAACGACGGCTTGTAGGTGAGCCGGGCCATGAGCCAGTCGAACGGCGTGGCGTCGATCGCCGCCTTGGCGAAGTATTCGTCGCTCTCCCGGACCTCGCGGTGCGGGCCCCGGTTCCAGCGCTCCCAGCCGGCGCCGATCGTCATGGCCACGGGTTGGGCGATCTGGTACCGCGCGTCGACGTCCGCGTTGTGGCGCGCGAAGCTCTGCCGTTTGGCGACTTCGACACCGCGAGAGGGGCTGAGGACGCCGCCGACGACGGTCGCGCGGTCGGAGACGACCTCAGCCGGGAAGGAGATCTGATCGCTATCGTCAACGAGGTCGTACAGGCGGTACTTGGCCGAGAGCGTCAGCGGAAGCGGGAGCGGGCGAGAGGTCGCCTGGAGGTTGAGGTTGAAGGTCTGCACGTTACCGTTCAGGCTCTGCTGCGGCAACCTGAGGTCCACATCCCCGGCGATCGTGGGGTTGATCGTGTGCGGGAGGAAGTCCGCGTTCTGGAGCGCGAGGCTGTAGATCAAGCTGCCGGTGATACGGGTCCGAAGCGGCAGGCTCACGCCACCGGCGATATTGAAGGTGTGCGCCATGTTGCTCGGCGGGAGGGAACTCTGGCCGCTCTGGGGCACCACACTGTTCACCGCGGTGCGCGACTCGCTGGCCGAGCAGCCGAAGGCGACGCTCCCGCCCACGGGGGCCTGGAAGCAGGGGTTGTCGAACCTCATCCGGCTTAGGTCGTTCTGGTAGACCGACAGGGTGTAGCCGAACTGGAGCTGCCACGTCTCGCGCGCGAGCGTCCCGCCCAGGCGGAAGTCATGGACGGTCTCCTCGATGGGCTGGAGCAACTCCAGGAAGTTGCTGCCCGGCGAGCCGAACGACATGCCGAACGGCCGGTCGCCTTCCTTCCGGATTCTCGTGTACTTGGCGTTGAGCTCCAGGTCCGGTGTCGGCGTCAGCGTGAAATGGAGGCGGGCGGTGTCCCAGCGGACGGAGACGTCGTGGAGCTCCCGCGAGGTGGCCTGGCCGTTGAAGTCGCTCAGGCTCGTGATTGTCGGGGCCGCCCATACCCCGCGCGAAATCTCGTGCAAGAGCGTGCGGGAAGTCGTCGAGAAGGTGTGCGGGGTCTGGTCCCAGTCGAACTGGAACCGCCAGAGGCCGGTGCGCCCGGCGCCCAGCGAGAACTCCTGGTCCTCCCGCCCCCACTTGGATCCGAGGAACTCGCCTGAGTAGCTCCCGTCGGGGGTGAAGAGCCTCAACTCGAGCTGCCGGAGGAAGGGCCCCGCCTCGATGTCGCGGTACTCCTCGAATTTGCCCCTCTCCTTGTTCTTGGGGCCATCGGTCAAGAAGACCTGGCCTCCCGCCTCGACGCTGCCTTCGACGTTCATCCCGGCGAATTGAGTCTGGGCCGGCGCGCTTCCCGCCGCGCCCAGAACCAGGAGGGCTGAGAGGAAACACGGCGTTGTCCGGGTCAGTATCATCCCTGGCCTCCTAGCGCTCGAAGACGCGGCCGGACGGATGGTTGGAGCCGTGGATAAGGGCATGGCAGTTCGTGCATTGATGGCCCATCACGAACTTGAGCGATGCCGTGTCACCGCGACCGTACATGTTGCTCGGGTGGCCGCTTCCCGGGGAATGGCACTGCTGGCAGAGCCGCGGCTTGGCGGCCTTCAGCATCCTCTCCCAGTTCGAGCCGTGCGGGTCGTGGCAGTTCACGCAGCTCTCCTGGACCGGCGCGTGGTTCCAGAGGAACGGTCCGCGCTTCTCCGCGTGGCAGGTATAGCAGGTCTCGTTGACCCCCTGCTCCTTGAGGAGGGTTTGAGTGACCGTCCCGTGCGGGTTGTGGCACGAGGTGCAGGTCATCTTGCCCTCGCGGACCGGCATGTGCGAGGACCGCATTGTCTGCGCCCGCTTCTGCAGGTGGCACGTGCCGCAGGTCTCGATCTCGGTCGCCTTCGCGAGCTGCGCCTTGGACGAGACCTGTTCCATGATCTTGTGGCAGTTGGTGCACGCGACGTCGCGCGACTCGTGGGCGCTTCCCTGCCAGAAGAGCCGAGCGCCCTTGGTGTGGCAGCCCAGGCACACCTGGTTGCGCTTCTCCACGGGGGTCTTGTCGTTCTTCGCGAAGGTGATCAGCCCACCCTTGCCCTTGCCGCCGCCCGCGTCCACGTGCGCCTTGCCGGGGCCGTGGCAGGTCTCGCAGGCGTTGGCCTCCTTGGGACTCCGCGCCTGGAGGAGGAAAAGGCGCCCCATCTTGGTCTTGGAGAACTTGCTGAACGCCTCGTCGTGACAGGCCTTGCAAACCTCCGCGCCGACATAGTTGCCGTCCGCGGGTGCGGCCGCGGCGGCGGCCGGCTGTGCCGGCTGCTGGGCACGGGAGGAGAAAGGAAGGCCGAGGACGATCCCGGCGCAGACCACCGCCGCCGCCGAGGCGATCCCCGCGAACAGCCGCCAACGCCTACCGGTCATCGCGTGACTCCTCTCTCCTGCTGGTACATGAGGCCGACGTCTGCCGGCCAGCGGCGGAGGTGTCCTTCGTCAGCGGACACTATGCGTCACGGGCGCGGGATAATCCAATAGGCTTTTTGCATCATTTTGCCAATGCCCAGCCTGGCGCCCCCCGGCCAGCGCGGCCGCCTGGGGCGTTTCCACGGGCTCCTCTGGGCTTACCTGATCGCCGTGGCGATGATCAGCCGGATCAGGACGAGTCCGACGGCCAGCGACTCGAGGGCCCTTGACGGCCGCTCGTGCCCGAGGCGCCCGATCGCCTCGAGGCACTCGAGCAAACCGCTGGACATCCTCATCCGCTCCACGGCGGCCCCCTCTCGGACGGCGCGCTGCGCCCTTCCGCCAGCAGGGGGCAACGGGGATGCCAAAACCTTAGGTGTGCCTATGTACCTGATTGGGCGGGCCCCGCCCCATCAGGGTGGCGCCGCCCCATGAGGCGTAGCCCGCGCCGGCCTCACGCGGGCCCGGGCGCCTCGTCCACAAGCCGCTTCGTCGGCAGCACGCGGATCAGCACCGCCAGAATCACGAACGGCAGCGCGAGGAGCACTATCGCGGCGAGAAAGCCCTCGATGCCCATGACCTCCATCTTGTATGCCATCAGCCCCCTGAAGCTCTTCGAGAAGAGCTGCCCGCCGATCACGACGTTCCAGCGCGTGCTGAAAATGCCCAGCTGGATCAGGATGACCGCCGTGAAGTACAGCAGCTTCCGGCCGTCCTCGTTGAGCTTCCGCCACTTCGCGACGACCAGGATGCCCAGCGGGATGAACATGCCGATCAGGATCTGCAGCACGAACAGGCTCATGAACAGCTTGTGCGTGATGAGCTTGCCCAGGATCTTCACCGACTCCTCGCTCTCGTAGAGGCGGTGGATGAAGTCGAGCGCCTCGAGGGAGAAGTCCACGATCACGGCGTAGAACAGATACGAGGTGACCGTGTCGAGGCAGCGCATGTCGACGGGCTCCTTCCGGATCGCGGCCAGCATCATGTAAAGGAAGATGACGAGCGCGATCCCGGAGACGATGGCCGACATGAGGAACACGATCGGCATCAGCACGCTGCTCCACCAGGGGTTCGCCTTCACCGATCCGAAGATGAAGCCCACGTAGCCGTGGAGCAGGAAGGCCGACGGGATCCCGACGATGGTGATGGCCCGGATGGCCTTACGGTCGAACGCCAGCGCCGCCTCGCTGGTGTCGGTCGAGAACAGCGAGAGCGCGCGGTGGATCCACCGCATCAGCCCCCGCTCCCGCCCCGCCATGACGATGAGATCCCGCCGGTACTCGAACCAGACCTCGAGCAGCAGGACGCCCATGAGGTACCACGCATACACGAACCCGAACATGGCCATCGCGGAGGTCACGTTCGGGGTGAGCAGAATCTCGTAGAATAGCTCGGGGCGGCCGAGGTGCAGGAGGAGGGGCAGGGGCGCCACCAGCAGAAAGGCGAGCGCCGTGAGCAGGGCCAGCCGGTATGTCGGCTGAACATCCTTGACGTTGAAGACCTTCACGAGAGACGCCAGGATGAAGGCCCCCGCGACGAGGCCCGTGATGTAGGGATACACCACGATCAGAATCGACCAGTGGATCTCGATCTCGTTGGGATAGATGAATCCGGTGATCTGCTCCAGCAGCTCGGACAGGCCCTCCGTCATCTCCGCGCTCATCGCACTTCTCCGTCGAGCTGGGCGTAGTACACCTTGGGCTCGGTGTTGAGCGACGGCTTGAGGACGTGGATCTTGTTCATCCGCGCGAAGCGCACGAGGCGGCTCGCCTTGCTCTTGAGGTCGCCGAAGATGCGCGCCTGGGTCGGGCAGACCTCGACGCAGGCCGGCAGCAGCCCCTGGCGCACCCGGTGGTAGCAGAAGCTGCACTTGTCTGCCGTCTTGGTCCGCGGGTCGAGATACCTGGCCCCGTACGGACACGCCTGGATGCAGTACCGGCACCCGATGCACCGCTTGGAGTCGATGAGCACCACTCCGTCCTCCGTCGCGAATGTCGCGCCGACCGGGCACACCTGGACGCACGGGGGATGCACGCAGTGGTTGCAGAGCTTGGGCACGAAGAACGTCCGCAGCACGTCAGAGTCCTCCTGCGCCGTCTCCTTCGAGGCCTTGCTCTTGACGCTGATGCTTTCCACGACCACGTCGCCGTCCTTCTTGATCACGTAGCGCTCGATCCACGTGCGGAAGAAGAACGGCTCCCGCGGCACGTCGTTTTCCGCCTTGCACGCCTCGACGCACCGGTTGCAGCCGATGCACTTGTCGATCTCGATGCCCATGCCGTAGTAGTGGGCCTTCGGGTCGTACGCCTTGGGCCCTGGCTTGGGAGCGGCGCCCGCGGTTCCCGTCTGCGCGGGGGCCGTCTCTTTGGCGTCCAGCTCCCCGGCCAGGGCGCCCAGCACACCGCCCGCAGGGAAGAACAGAATGAGGCCCTTCAAGAAGTCGCGCTTGTTCATCCCCGTCCCTCCGGCAGGTGCGGATAGTGGCATTGCCAGCACAGATAGGGCGTGCCGTGAGTCGTGACGTCGATCTTCGGCGGATCCTTCTGCGGAGAGTCCTTCCCGTGGCACTTGGCGCAGAACTCCCGGGTCTGCGGCTTGGACGGCAGCGCGGTCCTGGGCGCTTTCTTGTGCTGCTCGGATACCGTGTGGCACGTCGTGCAGACCAGGAGCGCGTGGCTGGACACCGCCTTCGTCCGCTCGATCTGCGCGTGGCAGGCTGAGCAGGCCCGGGGTGTCTGGGGCGGTGTCGGATCGTGGGGGTTATGGCACGCGATACACGGCTTGAGGGGATTGTGGACCGTCGGATTGATCTGCGGAAAGCCCGTCGGCCTCGAGGCGTCATAGGCATGGCAGACCGGGCAGAACTTGCGATCGCGCGGCGCGGGCGGCTTCACGGCCATGGGATCCTCGGTGTGCTGCGTCGCGGGCCCGTGACACCCCTCGCACGAGAGATTCCTGTGAAAGCTCCTGTTCTTCTTGATGCCCTCGGCTTCGTGGCACCCCTGGCAGATCTCCGATCCGGCAAACTTCACGGGCTTGGCGAGCTCCCGTTGGACGGTGGAAGAGCGGTGCAGGTCGGTCGAGACGAGCGAGCGAGGGATCGCGTAGAACCGCGTCACCAGGACGCCGGCGATGATGACCGCGACCACGACCGCGAGCCGTTTGACCTGCTCAGGAATCCTCATGTGCGACCTCCGTGGTCCCCCGGCGCCTGGGCATCACTGGCTCGGCGCAGCCTGTCTCCGACGCTGGGGTGTTGTCGCAGCCGCGTGTTTGAGGAAGCCGACGAGGTTTCCCATCTCGTCGCCCGAAAAGCGCGGGTACGGGATCCCCTTCTTCAAGGCCATCGCCACCATGCCCGGCGTATGCGCCCACATCGCCGCCGCCCACGCTGAGGCCGATTCATAGTCGGCGCGCGGCTCGGCGAGATCGGGCTCGACCCGCCCCCCTTCCCGCGCCAGGCTGTGGCACTTGAGGCATCCCTTCCGGAGCAACAGGAGGTGTCCCTTGAAAAAGTCCGGCGCTGGGTCACGAGCCGCATCGGCCTGCAGATACGACATGAGATCGGCCATCTCGCCGACATCGATCTGCGGCCACGTGGAGCCGCCCTCGGCGAGGGCCGCGAGCATGCCGGGCACGTGGTTCCAGAGCCTGCCGGCCAGTTCCATCCCCCCCTGGGGCCTCCGAAGCTCCTCGAGCGCCGGCCCGGGTCGCGAGGCCCCCCGGGGCAGATGGCAGCGGGCACACTGCTTGTCCGCGAAGACCGCGCGGCCTTTCTCCGGATCTCCCGGATCCGCGGCGGCCGCGCCGGCGGCGGCGAGGGCGGCCGTGCACGCGCCGATCAGGAGCAGCGTGAGGCGTCGCCTCACGCCGGTCCGGGAATAACCTGTTCCTTCGCAGCCGACGCGGCGCGGAGTGAGTGCCATGGCCCTATCTCCGGTGGGACTGAAATCACGGTTGGCATCGGTGGAGCGCCGCGCGAAAGAGAGAGCCTGCAGCGGCCTCTGCCGCACACTCATGCCCGGGGTCCGAACAAACGAAACCATTAGGCAACGGTGAGGCAAGCGGGGTGCCAGCGCCGCCCGCGCGCAGAACCAGAGCATTCAGAGGATGGATCTAGGGAGAACGTCCTACGAAGGGCCCGACAACACCCTCACGCAGTGGGGTCGGCTTGCCACACCGGGGCCGCGAGGCCACACCAGGATCCAGGGTCGCGGCGGGCCGGCGGCGCCCCGGACCTGGCGCGAAGGCTGAGCTACCGCTGGGCGGAGCGGGCCAGGGCTTCCTCGGCCTTCTTGCGCGCGAGCTGCAGAAGGGCCTCGGCAGCCGGGGGGTTGTGGACACCGCGCGCCTTCTGGACCAAGGCCAGGGCCTCGCGTGCCTCCCTGACGAGGGCGTCGGCGTCGGAGTCCGGGCGTCCGGCGCGGCGGTGGCGCGCGAGCGCGGCGTCGGCGCGCTTGAGCGCGTCCCGCGCCGCCGTCGCCTCCTTGTCGAGCCCGATCGTCCACTCCGACATGAAGCTCGTGTAGGCACGGTCGTGGCAGCCGACGCACTTCTCGCCCACCGCCTGGCGCGAGTGTTTCCTTGACCAGTCGTGGCAGCCGGTGCAGGCGACGGCGTTCACCATCGCGTTCGGCTCGAGCTTGATTAGGTCGGTCTTCTCCTGCCCCCGGTAGAAGGCGCTCTGGGGGCGGTGGCAGGATTCGCAGCGCTCGTTCTGGGGGCTGTGGTGGCACGAGCTGCAGGTGGCCGGCGTGGCCGTGACCGCCTTGTGGGCCTCGGCCGAGTGGCAGGCGGTGCACGTCGCGCCGAACTCGGTGACGTGACGGACATGGGGAATCTTCTGCTTCCGGAACGACACCGTCTCGAGCTGCTTCACCCCGGCCTGCTCGTGGCAGAGGACAGCGCAGTATCCGCCCCGGACCAGCGTGTCATCCCCCTTCACGGGCGGCCGGCCGAGCAGGCCGAGCGCTTCTTCGAGCCAGCTGTTGGACAGCTTGAGCAGGTCGGCGGCGTAGAAGACATTGTGGATACCCTTCCCGAAGGTGACGAACTCCATGTTGAATTCGGCGTCGCCGGCCAGTGCCTTGGCGCGAGCGTGCTTCGGGTTCTTCGGGTCGGCGTTGATGAGCGCCGTGCGGGCGGCCTCAAGCTTCGGCACGACGACCTCGCGCATCTTGACCAGGGTGTCGATCCATCGCTGGAGCATGCCGCGGTACTTTTCGCTGTGGCAGTTGACGCAGGCCTGCTCTGTGGGCCTGAAGGTCTGCCCCGCGATCTTGGCGACAGCCCCTTCCCGCTTTGGCAAGGTGTGGCAGGCGACACACTCGACGCGAACCTGGAACATGTGGCTCGGGATCATGGGCGTGCCGCGCCCGCCCATGCCGACGTACATGAGGGCCACGCCCTGATGGGTCGCCTCGTGGCAGTTGCGGCACTCCAGCTCTCCCGAGCGGTGGGGCGCGCCGGGGTGCACGACACCAGGGTGAGACATACGGATGGGCAGCGGTATGGTATGGTTGTCTTACGGCCGTAATGGCCGTAAGGAGGGTGCTATGGCCAATGCCGCCGTCGTTCCGGCCCGGGTGCGCACGCTCGCCACCCAGGT
>JAUSJX010000123.1 GCA_030647435.1 Candidatus Rokuibacteriota bacterium | reverse complement strand
GTGCGGCCTGAACGCCATGTCCCCACGTCGATTGCCACGGCGTACGAGCTCCTGGCTCGCGCGCTGTTGCAACGCCTCCCGTGCCGCTCGTGTGGGCGGTCGCCAGAGACCGGCTGATGGTTTCTAACACAGTAGTACTAGAAGGTGCCGCCGCCGCCCCCGCCCATACCCCCGCCGGAGGAGCCCCCGGACAAGCCCCCACCCCCGCTCCAAGAGCCGTCCCCGCCGCGGCGGGAAGTCATGATAGCCCGCTCGGTGCCGGAAGAGAAACGGCTGAGGCTCCGGTCGAAGCTGCCCAGGTTGAAGCCGCCTCGGGCCGTGTACCACCCGAGCTCGCTCACGGTCAGCCCATCGAAGCCGTGTATCCAGCGCTCGCTGACGCCGAGCGCGATCGCCCAGGCAAGCCACTTGTGCATGGTGTCGGGCGGCAGCCGGCGCAGCTCGTCCTTACTCGTCCTCTCGAGGAACTCGCGGAAGCCGCGCACCCGGACGACCGCCCGGGCGCCGCGCCAGGTCTTGCGCGGCATGAGCGGTGAGAACCCGAGCACGATGAGGCCGGAGACGCCGAGGCCGATGCCGAGAGACAGCGGCACCGTGCCGAGCCAGTCTGCGAAGCCCGTCACGGCGAACATCGCTGCGCCGACGATCGCGATCCCGGCGAACAGCCACAGGGCCCGCACGTGCTCGGGCGAGGACGGGAAGAGTCCCTCCCGCACCAGCATCCGGTAGATCTCGTCGCGCACCGGCGGAAAGACATTGTCGTAGTCGCGCTTGACCTCGGAGAGCCGCCGTGTCGACAGGCCCCAGTCGCCGCCGAAGAGCCGGCCCAGGACGTAGAGCTCGAGGGGCTTGAGCGCCGGGTCGCCCGAGATGGGCTTGAGCCGGTGGAAGATGAAGTCCGACTCGCCGAAATCTGGCTCGACCTCCTCGATGCGCAGGTAACCGCGCACCGCCAGGTCCACGAGCGTGGCGACGAAATCGCGGGGCTCGGCGCGCTCCGTCGCGAGAGCGCCGCCCGCTGCGGGCAGCATGCCCTCGGGTGGCGCGTACTCGGGCTTGACCGTGGCCGCCCCTCCCGGGTCGCGGCCGTAGCGCCGCCACACGAGGAGCACGCCGCCAAGCGTGAGGAACGGAAGCCCGAGCGCCCAGTTGTCGCCGAGCCACCACCACGCCTGCTGCAGCGCGGCCGGCCCGCGGATGGCGCCGGGAGGCCAGCCGACGGCGATGGTCAGTCCTTCGCGCGGGCGAAGGGGCCGCGTGGTCCTGAACGTGAGGAACTCGTCCGCGCGCTCCTCGGTGTAGTCGGCGCCCGACGCGCCGCGCGGCCCCGTGTACGCGACGGACCGGAGCTGGTCCGGCGGGATCGCGGCCGGCGAGGAGACGATCGCCTCGGCCTGGCGTATCGGCACGTCCCACTCGGTGCCGGTGACGTTCCAGTACAGCTCCTCGTGACCGTCGACGTCAATGAGCGCGCGCCGCACGCGATACGTGATGATCACGGTCCTGGTCGCGTCCACCGCCCCGGGCACCCAGGCCTTGATGCGGATGGCGCGCCCGAATCGCGACACCTCCGTCCGGAGCGGGGCCACGTTCTCGTCGAAGACGTGAATGTCGTCGACGCGCAGGGCGAATTCGAGGCCGCGGCGCTCGTAGCGCACGGGGATCGTGCGGAAGAAACCCTGATGGGCGCCGCGGAAGTCGACGGTGATGGCTTCCCGCACGCGGAGGGTGGCGTCGGCCCCGACCTCCAGCGTGACGGCGAAGCGATCGATCGCGAACGAGCGCTGCTGCGCCCCTGCCGGGCCGGCCAGCGCCGTCAGCAGCGCGGCGGCGAGAAGAGCGCGGCTGATACGCCTAACCTCCGAACGAGACCTTGGGCACCTGCCGATCCTCCGGGCGGTCCAGCTCGAAGTACGCGTGGGGGCGGAACTGGAAGAAGCCGGCGACGAGATTGGACGGGAATTCCTGGATCGCCGTATTGAGGTCGCGCACGACGGCGTTGAAGTAGCGGCGGGCGTTCTGGATCGCCTCCTCGATCTCGCCGAGCGAGGCCTGGAGCGCCTGGAAGTTGGCCGTCGCCTTGAGGTCGGGATAGGACTCGGCCAGCGCGAAGAGGCCGCGCAGGGCCTGGCTGAGCTGCCCTTCGGCCTGGGCGCGGGACTCGGGCGTCTGGGCCGCCACGGCCGCGCCGCGGGCCTTCACGACGGCGTCGAGCGTGCCCCGCTCGTGCGAGGCATAGCCCTTGACCGAGTCGAGCAGGTTCGGCACGAGATCGGTGCGCCGCTTGAGCTGCACGTCCACGTCCGACCACGCAGACTGCGAGCGCTGCGTGAGCGAGACCAGCCGGTTGTAGCTGACGATGACGAAGACGACGATCGCCCCGACCGCGGCCAGGAAGATCATGAAGGGTATGCCCATGGGCGCTCCTCCTCGATCCATCATAGGGGCGAGGCGAAGCCAAAGACAAGAAAGAAGCCCACCGAATGCGGCCCACCGGCTACCGGAAAAGCCGCCTGCCCACCCCCAGGGTCGCGCCGTTGACGGCGAGCGCGCCGAGAGAAGCCAGCGCGTACGTGACGCCGATCCCCACCCGGCCGAGCAGCACGCCCACCACGAGGAAGAACACGGCGAAGGCGAAGGAGCCGATGACCCCGCCCCGCAGCACGCGGACGCATGCCGCGGAGCCCTGGGATCGCTGGGCGAAGACCGCCATGACCAGAAGGAACACGGGCACGGGAGAGAGAAGCCCGCTGATCGTCGGACCGAGGTGACGGGCCGCCGCTGTCAGCAGCAGCACGACCGCCGTCGCGACCGCCATGCGGAACGGGAGGTCCCATGCCGCCGGCTTCACGCCGCTCACGCCGGTTGTTGTCGCGGGCAATAGGGCGGCGACCAGCGCGAGGGTGACGCAGACGAGAGCGAAGGCGGCGGCAAGCGACGCCGGGGCCGCGCTGAGCACGGCCAGGCAGGCGCCGAACACGCCCAGGCCGGCCGCCGCGCTCCCAGCCCATCCCACGCGTCGCGCGGCCCAACCATAGGCGAGACAGAAGACTGCCAGTGCCGTCAGACCGAACAACGTACCCACCGCCGCGCCCGCCGCGAACTCGGGCCCCTGCTCCAGGGCAAGGAAGACCGAGACGGGCGCGGACGTGAGCGGGAAGCCGGCGAGCCAGCCGCCGACGCCCGGCCCCCAGCGGCGGGCGACCAGCGTCGCCGCGGCGATCAACAGCGGGGTGACCACGAGCTTGAGGAAGAAAATCTCGGCTGGCATGGCGGGACGCCCCGGCGGACGCTAGCACGCGCCTCCCGGGTGCGTCAACGAGGGCAGACATGCGCGGGCCGCCCGGGTTATCGTAGCGGGCATGACCACCTGGGATGCGTTCGACCTGCGGTTGATCGCGAAGCGTCGTGGAATCGTGGAAGGCTTCCTCGAATTCCTGAGGCACAACACCGTGAGCCAGAACCCCGAGGGCGTGCGGGCGGGCGGCGAATGGTTGGCCGCTCTCATGCGCAGACGCGGGCTCGAGGCGCGGGTGCTGGAGACCGGCGGCGGCCCGGCGGTGTTCGCCGAGCGGCGCGCACCCGGAGCCAGACGCACCGTGCTCGTGTACTGCCACTACGACACCAAGCCCGCTCCCGCCAAGGAGTGGTTCCAGCCCTCGCCCTTCGAGCCCGTCTTCCGCAAGGTCGGCGATGCCGACGACGCGGCGTTCGTGTCCTTCGACCGTGTGCCCACCGAGGCGCTCACGGACTGGCGCGTGTATGCCCGCGGCGCCTCCGACGACAAGGGGCCCATCTGGTGCCACCTGGAAGCCCTGGCCCTGATGGACGAGCTCGGTCTGCCCCCCACGGTGAATCTCAAGTTCATCTTCGACGGCGAGGAGGAGATCGGCAGCCCCTTCTTCGGCCCTCTCACCGAGAAGCACAAGGACCTGCTGGCGGCCGACGTCGTGCTCGTCACCGACGGCCCGAAGCATGGCAGCGGACGGCCGACCATCAGCTTCGGCGCGCGGGGGGTGCTCAAGTTCGAGCTCACGCTCGAGTCCGCGCGGCGCGACCTCCACTCGGGCAACTTCGCCGCGCCCAATCCCAACTGGCGGCTGGCGGGGCTCTTGTCGAGTATGGCCGCGCCGGACGGCACGCCTCTCATCGAAGGCTTCGAGGACGGCGTTGCCCCGTCCACCCAGGCCGAGCGGGAGCTCATGGCGAGCTTTCCGCTCGATCGTCACGGGCTCGAGCGCGAGCTGGGCGTCACTCTCCCGCAGGACTACCTCGAAAAGATCATGTTCCACCCGACGCTCACCATACGGGGCCTGCAGAGCGGATTCGTGGGCGCAGAGGCCAACACCATCATCCCGCACAAGACGACGGTCGCCATCGACATCCGCATGGTCAAGAACCAGAAGATCGAGACGGTGTACAAGCGCGTCATCGATCACATCCGGGCTCAGGGCTTCGAGGTCATCGAGGGGGCGGATGCGCCCCTGCCCGATCATCTGCGCGGGCGGGCGGTGCGCGTGTCAGACAAGGGGGGCTACGACCCGGCCAGGACGCCCGCCGACCTGCCGATCTGCAGGGAGGTCGTGGCGGCCGTCGAGCAGGCGCACGGCGGGCAGCAGGCCGTCGTTACGCCGACCATGGGCGGCAGCGTGCCCATCTGGGCCTTCACCGACATCCTGCAGCTCCCGACCATCCTGGTCCCCTACGCGAACGCCAACAACCGCCAGCACAGCCCCAACGAGCACCTGCGGCTGGACCATCTCTTCCAGGGCGTGCGAACCACCGCCGGACTGCTTCAGGACCTCGGCAACTGACAGGCGCGGTGCCGGGTCGAGTGACGAGTCAGACGAGGCCCGAGGGAGGCGGCGGCCCGAGGCGTACGTGTTTGTACGTTGAGGGTCGCCGCCGACCGAGAACGTGGACCTTCGAGCTGAGCGGCTCCGCCGCGAGGCGAGGGCTGAATCTAACTGGCGAAGTCAATCGGCCCGGCACTACGTAGGTAGCCACCAGTGGCGGCCATCCTGGCCCATCAGGGCGTCGGCGGCGACGGGCCCCCAGGAACCGGCGGCGTAGTTCGGGAAGTCGCGCGGCGTCAACGATGCCCAGACATCGAGGATCGGCGTCGCGATCCGCCAGGCCTCCTCGACCATGTCGGCGCGGTGGAAGAGCGTCGAATCGCCCACCATGCTGTCATAGAGTAGGCGCTCGTACCCCGTCGCCGCGCTCGTCTCCCCGAACTCCTTGTAGCTGAACTTGAGCTTGACGGTGTTGAGCTCCATGGTGGGCCCGGGATGCTTGGCCTTCATCTGGATCTCGATACCTTCCTCGGGCTGGATGTGGAGCACCAACCGATTCGGGTCGACCTGGTCCTCACGCTGGTCGAAGAGCAGGAGCGGCGGCCGCCTGAACTGGATCATGATCTCGGTGTCGCGCCGTCCGAGCCGCTTGCCCGAGCGCAGGTAGAAGGGCACGCCGGCCCACCGCCAGTTCTCGACCTGGACCGCCAGCGCCGCGTACGTCTCGGTGCTGGAGTCGGGCGCGACCTTGGGCTCGCTCCGGTAGCCGGCAACGGGCTGGCCGCCGATAACCCCGGGCCCGTACTGGCCGCGCACCGTTCGCTTGAGCACCTCTTCGGGCTTCATGGAGCGGATGGCCTTGAGCACCTTGACCTTCTCGTCGCGGACCGCGTCGGCCTGGAAGGAGGTCGGCGGTTCCATGGCGACGAGGTTCAGGAGCTGGAACATGTGGTTCTGGACCATGTCCCGGAGGACGCCCGCCTTCTCGTAGTAGTTGCCGCGATCCTCCACGCCCACGGTCTCGGCGACCATGATCTGGACGTGGTCGACGTAGCGGCGGTTCCAGACTGGCTCGAAGAGCCCATTGGCGAAGCGGAAGACCATGATGTTCTGCACGGTCTCCTTGCCCAGGTAGTGGTCGATCCGGTAGATCTGGCTCTCCTCGAGGACGGAGCGCAGCTCCGCGTTGAGCGCGCGGGCAGAGTCGAGGTCGCGGCCGAAGGGCTTCTCGAGCACCACGCGCCGCCAGGCGTCGTCCGCCTGTCCGGTCAGCCCCGCTTCGCCCAGGCGCTTGACGATCTCGCCGAAGAAGTCGGGCGGCGTGGCGAGATAGAAGAGGACGTTGCCTCCCGTGGCGTTGTCGCGCGCCACGTCCTTGAGGAGCGCGCCGAGCTTGCTGTAGGTCGCCGGGTCGGTGAACTCGCCGGCCTGGTGGTAGAGCGCGCCCCTGATCTCCTTCCAGAGCGCGTCGTCCACCGAGCGCGTCGCGAAGTCACGGATGTCCTTGGACTGCTCTTCGCGGAACTGCTCGTGGCTCTTTTCCTTCCGCGTCATGCCCACGACGGCGAGCTGCCGCGGCAGGAGCCCGGAGGCCTTGAGGTTGTAGATCGCGGGCAGGAGCTTGCGCTTGGTCAGGTCCCCCGCCGCGCCGAAGATGACGATGGCGCACGGAGGCGAGGGCCTGAGCCCGGCCGGCTGGGGCATCGCGCTACGACCGACCGCCCCGGAGCTCGTCCAGGAGGAGGCTCCGCAGCCGGGCCTTCATCTCCGCGGGCATCTCGACATGCTCCGCGCGGCCGGTCAACCCCACAGCGCTCCGGTAGGTCTCAGGGTGCACGCGGCAGTGTAGAGACGCCGCAGAGAAGGTGTCAAGCAGAGGCCCGGCGGCGCTCATGTCGTTTCCATGAGTGCTGCGAGACGCGCCGCGCCCCAGAGCGGGGCGCGCGGGTCCAGCGCTACCCGCACGGGCACGGTGGAGAGCAGGGAGTCCAGGCGCCCCTTGTCGCGGAACGCCGCCGTGAAGCGCCCGTCGGAAAGCTTGGCCTGGATCTTCGGCGCGATGCCGCCGCCCACGACGAGCCCGCCCAACGCCAGGGTCTCGAGCGCGAGGTTGCCCGCCTGGGCGCCGTAGATCGAGACGAAGAGGTCGAGGGCCTCGGCGCAGACTGGATCGCGGCCCGATAGTCCCACCTCGCCCACCACGGCGCCGGCGTCCTCTCGCTGAAGCCCCGCGCGCAGCCAGTCCGGCGCGGCATGCGCCGCGCGCGTCTGGAGGAACCGGTAGATGTTGGCGAGGCCCGGGCCCGAGAGCACGCGCTCCCAGCTCACGTGGCCGAACTCGGCCCTGAGGAAGCGATAGAGGTCCACCTGGGTCTCGTCCCGCGGGGCGAAATCGGCGTGGCCGCCTTCGGATGGCACGACACGGTACCCCTGCCCGTCCGGGACCATGAGGGCCTGACCCAGGCCCGTTCCGGCGGCGATCAGCGCCATGTTGCGTCCAGGGTTGGGCGTGCCCGACTGGAGGACGAGGAACTTCTCCGGCGGCAGCGTGAGGACGCCGTGCGCCGCCGCCTCGAGATCGTTGATGAGCCTCGCCGGCGCGCCCACCGCCACCGCGAGGCGGCGCTCGTGGATCTCCCACGGCAGGTTCGTGGCGACGCAGTGCCCGTCCACGACGGGGCCCGCAACGCCCAGGCAGGCCGCGCCGACCTTCAGCCGCGGCGCGCCCAGGAGAAACGCCTCGACGGCGCTCTCGAGGGTCTCGATCTCTCGGCTCGGCAGGGTCGCTTCGCGGACGATGGACATCCCGGCGCCGGGATCGAAAACGGCGAGCAGGGTCTTGGTGCCTCCGACGTCGCCGGCGAGGATCATGGCGCCCGTGCCGGCTACTCCCCGCTCTGCTGGAGCAGCTTGGCCACGAGACCCGTCCAGCCCGTCTGCTCGCTGGCGCCGATGCCGGCGCCGTTGTCGCCGTGGAAGTACTCGCGGAAGGGAATCAGGCCGCACCAGTGCGGGCCCCAGCGCCGCCAGTGGGCCGAGCGCGCTTCCGCCTCGAGCAGCCGCTGCTGCTCAGCGATCATGGCCACTTAAATGCTCCCACCGGCCCCGGCGGTTCGCCCCGCGAGCCGTTCCAGGACGAAACGCCGCGTGTGGCGCGGCCCGCCGGGAGGCCCAACCGCGAGGTCGGCCTGGAGCCGTACCAGATCCGCCGCCGTGTCCACGTCGTACCACGCGGGAAGCTTGGTCGCGCTGAGTCCGAGAGCTCGGGCTCGCCGCAGGGTCTCCTCCAGCACGCTCGGGGTGCTCCACTGCATGCCCTCGAAAAGCTCCGGGTGGAGCCGGCGCAGGCCTATTAGGTAGTAGCCGCCGTCCTCGCTGGGCCCGAGCACGAGGTCGTGCCCGCCGCCGCTCATGACGGCCACGGCGCGCTCGAGGCGCTCCGTCGGCAGCGTCGGCGTATCGCTGTCGATCACGATGGCGGCATCGCAGCCGCTCCGGAAGAGCTGGTCAAAGACGGCCGTGAGCCGCGCCGTGAGATCGGCGCCCCGCTGAGGCAGCAGCGTGAAGCCGGGAGCCAGCGCCTCGAAAACGGCCGCCGCCTGCGCCGGTGCATGGGCGAGAAACGGCTCTACCCCCGCCACCTCCCACGCCTGGGCGATCTTGTCCAGCAGGAAGCAGCGGTAGAGCCCCGCGGCGTCGTCCGGGGACAGCGGCGGGCAGAGCCGCGTCTTCACCCGCCCCGCCTCGGGCGCCTTGGCCATGATGCAGAGCGCGATGCGCGTCCCCATCACTTCAGCTTACCTCGCCGGGCACGATGGAGTTGACCCGGATCCGCCGCGGTGGGTTGGACCACGCGCGGTGGGACGCCGGCAGGGTCCGGCGGGATTCGCCGCCGCGGGTTGGCGGTCAGGCGGTCTTGCGGAGCAGGTAGATCGCGGTGTGGCGGATCGATGCGACGGGCCGCGAGCCGTCCGCGACCAGCAGGAGGTCGGCCTCGACGAACTCGTGGCCCTTCTTCTCGAACAGCCTCTCCACGCGCCCGCGCATCTCGAGCCGGTCACCGACGCGTGCCGCGCTCCAGTGCCGCCCGTGGCTCTCCACGTGGATCCACGGGCTCATCCGCACGTTCTTGTCCAGCGCGCGGTTGGAGAGATCCAGGTGGATGCCCGGGTGAGCCGGCGCCCCGGCTCCGGTATAGACCGTCAGCGTCTCACTGAAGCGGGCCATGTAGTCGGCCGCGGCCTTGGCGGTCAAGTCGAGCTCCGGGGTGCCGAGGACCTTCAGGCTCTCGAGATGGGCCCGGGTCACCCGCGGCCTCTCGGCCGGCACGGGCGCAACCGCAAATTCGGAGGCCAGGGGCGGTGACGGCTTCGCTCCCGTGTCAAGCGTCATGGCCGCCGTCCCGCACACCTCGCCCACTGAATTGTGCGCCGCGACTTCGATCGTCACCGAATCCGCCGTCGTCGCCGCGACCTTGGCGCGGATCATGGCGGGCTCCTCGTAGTAGATCGGCTTGGCGAAGCGAGTCTCGAAGGTCCCGCGCTCGAGCCATGCCACCCCCAACGCCTCCACCACGGGGTGCGTCATCCATGCGTACACGGTGACGCCGGGCACGAGCCCGCCCTTGAAGCCGTACTGCCGCGCAAGGTCGTCCTCGTGGATCTTGTTCTCGTGCGGCTCGGTCGGCGCAGGCGCGCTCACATGGAACTCCGGAAGGACGGCGCCGGCGGTCAGGTTCTCGAAAGTCATGGTGGCTCCGGGATCAGACGCCCGCCACCGAGCCCGAGACCAGGCCGTGGGTCAGGTAGCGGCGAAAGACGTAGTAGAAGAGAACGGGCGGAAGCGCGTAGATGACGGAGAGCGCCATCAGGAGGTTCCACGGGGCGTCGTCGCTCGTCAGGAAGTTGCCCATGCCCACGGGCAGCGTGATCGTCTTCTCGCCCTGGAGCAGGAGCACCGCGTAGAGGTACTCGTTCCAGGCGTAAAAGAAGGCGTACGTGCCGATCGCGATGAGCGACGGCGTGATGAGCGGCAGGTAGATGCGGAAGAAGACCGACACCAGCCCCGCGCCGTCGATGGCCGCCGACTCGTCGATCTCCTGCGGAATGGTCTTGGCGTAGTCCCACAGCACCCAGAGCGCGTACGGGGCCGCGAAGGTGGTCATGGCGAAGATCAGCGCCCAGTACGTGTCGAGGAGGTCGTAGTCGCCCATGATCTTGAAGAACGGAATGGACAGGAAGGAAGCCGGGATGATGTAGGTGAAGAGCGTGATCCCCGACACCCACCGCCCGAGCCCGAAGCGGATCCGCCCCAGCGCGAAGCTGCCCATGGCGGCCACCACCAGCACGGCGAACATGGTCGCCGCCGACACCCAGAGACTGTTGGCGAGCCAGCGCCAGAAGAACTTCACGAACGGGCTCTCCTGGAAGATCACGAACTTGAAGTTGTCGAGCGTCGGATGCGTGACGAAGTAGACGGGCCGGAACAGGTCCGTCCAGGGAGTGATGGCGAGCGAGACGATGTAGTAGATGGGAAAGAGCGTCCAGACGGTGATGACGGCCAGGACCGCGCCGCGCGCCACGTTGACCCACACGCCGCGCCCGGTCATCTCAGCGGATCTTCTTGATGAGAACGAAGATGAAGAGCAGCGTCACCGGCAGCGCGGTGGCGAAGACGCCCATGCCCCAGTCGATCTTGCCCACGCGGAAGGTATAGCGGTACGCCAGCGTCGCGAGTACGTGGGTCGAGTCGCCGGGGCCGCCGCCCGTCATCAGCTGGACGTTGGTGAAGTCACCCATGGTGAAGACCATGGAGAGCAGCGTGCAGATGAGGTAGATCCCGCCCAGCATCGGCAAAGAGATGTAGCGGAAGGCCTGAAACGGCCCCGCGCCGTCTATGTACGCCGCCTCGTAGAGCTGGCGCGGGATGCCGCGGCGGGCCGAGAGGAAGATGATGGTCCAGAACGGCAGGTACTTCCAGATGTGGAAGAGGATGATCGCGCCGATGGCGGTCCAGCGCGATGCGAGCCAGTGGTGCGTGCCCAGGCCCAGGTCCTCGCTGATGAGGTTCAGGATTCCCCATTGGGACGACATCATCCACCTGACCGAGAGGATGCCCGGCAGCACGGGAATCGCCCACGGCAGGAGGAAGATCGCCGAAAGGAAGCGCGTCGCCTTGCCGTCCGAGTCGAGCACGGCCGACAGCAGGAGCGCCAGGAACAGCTTCACGTTGACCGCCACGCCGACGTAGACGATGGTGTTGACGATGGTCTGCACGTAGACCGGGTCGCTGAAGAGGACCTCGTACGTGTAGCGGTCGAAGATCCGCGTCGCGACGAAGAACAGCGGGTAGACGACGAAGCAGGCGAAGAGCGCCAGCAGGGGCAGCGAGAAGAGCAGCCCCGGAAGGTTGCGCGACCGCGGCGACAGGATTCCTGCCGCCGCGGCCGTCGATCGAGCTACGAGCGAGCCTACCGCCACTGAGCGACGATGGTCTTGACGCGACCGATGGCTTCGTCGGCCGCCTTCTCGGGCGACCACTTGTCCACGTTGATTCGTGTCATGGCCTTGCCCCAGACGTTCTCGGCGTAGACCTGCGAGTTCGCCGGATTCTTCCAGTGCTCGAAGACCTTGGTGTTCCGCTCGAGGTAGATCTTGGTCACGGTCGGCAGATGCGGGTCTTTCTCGCCGCCCTTGCCCACCTGCCCGCGCGAGAAGAAGGGGTCGCTGGCGACATCCTTGAAGGCGGGGAACCAGCGGCCGTTGGCGCCCTTGACGTACTCGGCGAAGCGCTTCGGATCGACCACGAACTTGACGAACTCCTTGCCGAGGTCGGGGTTCTTGTTGGCCGAGTCCTTCGGGAGGATCACGGTCTTGACCGCGATCATGTACGTGGGCTTGCGGCCGTCGGGCCCGTCCGGCCACTCGATGGTCGCGCTCTTGTTGAAGTAGTTGTCCGGCGCGTTGAAGTAGTGGTGCGCCGGGATGCTGACCGACGGGTTCGGTGTCATGACGATGGACTTCGAATGGAAATTGGCGTTGTTGTCGCCGTCCGACCAGTTGAGCGTGTCGGGCGGCACGTAGCCAGAGAGGAACAGCTCGCCGAAGAACTTGAGCGCCTTGGCGATCGCCTCCCTGTTCTTCGGCTCGTCGGCCACCACCTTGCCGTCGTCCGAGAACACCTGCCCGTTGTACGAGAGGAGCGCCATCTCGAAGTTGTAGATGGTGTCGGAGGCGGTGGAGGACTCCGTCATGCCGATGCCGTAGACCTTGCCGTACTTGGCCGGGTCCTTCTTGCGCAGGTTATCCTGCGCCTTCTTCCAGAACGCCCAGTACTCGTCCCACTTCATGGGGATCTTGGCCGGGTCGTCCGGCAGGCCGGCCTCCTTCAGGAGTTCCTTCCAGTAATGGATGTGCATGGTCTGGGCTTCGATCGGCACACCGTAGTACGCGCGCTTCTTGGCCTTGTTGTCGTAGCAGTACGCCGCCTCGAGGAACTTCTCGATGTAGCGCGGCTTCAGCTCGTTGATGGTGTCGGTGGTGTCGACGAGCTGGCCTTCCCAAGCGTACTTGGGCATGATCTCCCAGTCGTTGTAGAAACAGAACGCCACGTCGGGTCCGCGGCGGGCCGTCAACGCACTGATGATCTTGTTGCGGAGGTCCTCCTGGATCGTGAAGGAGATGTCGAGGTCGACGTTCTTCGCCTTGCGGAAGTCCTCGGCGATCTTCAGCATCGCCTCGTCTTCTTCCTTGTAGTAGCCGCGGTTCCACCAGACGGTCAGCTTTTTCGTCTGGCCCCGCGACACCATGGGAAAGCTGAGCGTGCTGGCGGCGGCGCCCGTGGCGACGGCGGTGGTCTTGAGGAACTGCCGGCGGGTCTGACCCATTCACTTGTCTCCTTTGAGAGCGATGGGAAGCATATGCGCCCGTATCGGGGCCCTGGCGCGACGGAGTATACCGCGGAGGCTTCGCTGATGTACAGTCGCGCAAAGACTCCCGATCCCCCGCTCGTCCCGGAGGCACACCATGGCCCTCGACCGCATCACCGTCTCGGTCATCCAGCACCGCCTCGAGTCCATCGTCCAGGAGATGGGCGAGGCCATGCTCCGCACCGCGTACTCGCAGATCCTCAACTCGAGCCGCGACTTCTCGACCGCCGTCTTCGACGGCCAAGGCCGCCTCGCCGCCCAGGCCGAGCACGTGCCCATCCACGTGGGCGCGCTGCCGTGGGCCGTCAAGGCGGTCGCCGAGTACTTCGCGGGACGCATACGCCCCGGCGACATGTACCTGCTCAACGATCCGTACCACGGCGGCAACCATCTGCCGGACCTGACCGTGCTACTACCGGTCTTCGTCGGCGAGCGCCTCGCCTTCTGGTCCATCAACCGGGCGCACCAGAGCGACATCGGCGGCGCCACCCACGGGGCCTACAACCCGGGAGCGACCGAGATCTGGCAGGAAGGCATCCGCATCCCGCCGCTCAAGCTCTACGACGCAGGACAGCTCCGCGACGACGTGATGCAGATGGTCGCCCTCAACGTTCGCCACCCGAGCGACTTTCTGGGCGACCTTCGCGCCATGCTGGGCTCGGCGCGCGTGGGGGAGAGAAGGCTTCTCAAGCTGGTAGACGACTACGGCATCGAGACCGCGACCACGGCGGTGGGAGAGGTCCTGGACAGCGCCGAGCGCCAGAGCCGCGCCTGCATCCGGGGATGGAAGGACGGCGTCTACCGCGGGCTCTCCATCCTCGACGACGACGGACACGGCATCGAGGACATCAAGCTCCGCGCCACCGTGACGAAGAAGGGCGACTCCCTGATCGTGGATCTCACGCAATGCGACCCGCAGGTGATCGGCTTCGTCAACTCCTCGTACCCGAACACGATCTCGGCGGTGCACATGGCGCTGGCCTACCTCCTCGACCCGCGCATCCCGAAGAACGAGGGCACCTTCCGTCCGGTCGAGATCAAAGCGAAGCAGGGCACCATCGTGTGGCCCTATCCGCCGGCGCCCGTGACGCTCGCCACCAATCATTGTGCGCAAGAGGTGGCGGAAGCAGTCATCAAGGCGCTGGCCGGCGCCTGCCCCGATCGCGCCCTGGCCGGCTGGTCGCGGCGCTTCCGCATCGCGATCTCGGGCAAGAACCCGCGCACCCACCGCCCCTTCATCTGGCATCTCTTTCACGCGCGCGGCGGCGGTGGCGCCTCCTCCGCCGGTGACGGGTGGGAGACCGCCGGCGAAGGCCAGGCGGCAGGCGGCATCAAGTTCGGCAGCGTCGAGGTGGCCGAGGCGCGTTTCCCGCTGTTCTTCGAGCGCCACGAATTCCGTCCCGACTCCTTCGGCGACGGACAGTTCCGCGGCGGGGTGGGATCCGTTCTGACATTGCGGATGGAAACGACCGAGCTCGCCAAGGGCAACACGGCCGGCGACGGCGTGCGCCACCCCTCGTACGGCATCCTCGGCGGCAAGGACGGCCTGCCCCACCGCTACGTCATGCTGGCCGGCGGCATGCGGCGCGTCCTCAAGACCAAGGAGGTCGGCATTCCCATCCCGCCCGGCGCCGTCTTCGACATCGTCTCCGCTGGCGGCGGCGGCTGGGGCAAGCCGTCGCGCCGTGAGCCGGCGGCCCGCGCCTCCGACCTCGAGAACGGCTTCGTGAGGCGGAAGACCGGCTCGCGCGGCCGGAAGCGCGGGAGCCGGTGACATGTACCGCATAGGCGTCGACGTCGGCGGCACCTTCACCGATCTCGTAGCAGTGGATAGGGATGGCCGCGTAGTCATTGCGAAATCCGCCTCCACGCCCGAGGATCCGTCGATCGGCGTGATGGACGGTCTGGGCCTCCTGGCGGCCGAGCTCGGCACCGACGCCCGGTCCCTGCTGGCGGCGACGGATCTCATCGTCCACGGGACGACGGTGGCGACCAACGCGCTCCTCGAGCGCAAGGGTGCCAAGGTCGGCATGCTGACCACGGAAGGCCACCGCGACATCATCGAGATGCGCGAGGGGCTCAAGGACGACCGCTACAACCTGCGCATGCCGCCGCCGATCCCGCTCGCCCCGCGCGGGCGCAGGCTCGGGGTGAGGGAGCGCATGCGGTTCGACGGCAAGGTCGCTACGCCGCTCGACCGCCGCTCCCTCGAGGCCGCCATCACGCGGCTCAAGCAGATGGGCGTCAACTCTGTCGCGGTGTGCTACCTCCACTCCTACGCCAACGCGAGCCACGAGCGGGCGACGCGCCGGGCCCTCGAGCGTCTTCTCCCCGACGTCTACGTGTCGCTGTCATCCGAGGTCCTGCCGCAGATCAAGGAGTACGAGCGCTTCGGCACCACGGTGGTCAATGCTTATGTCGGTCCCGCCCTGGCGACCTACCTGGGGCGCCTCGCGGAACGGCTCAAGGCGGGAGGCTATGCGCGCGAGGTGCTGATCATGCAATCGCACGGCGGCGTGGCGGGCATCGCCGATTCCGTGCGACTCGCCGCCGGCGCGGTGCTCTCGGGCCCCGCGGGCGGCATCGCGGGCAGCCGGCACGCGGCGCGGCTCCTGAGTCACGGAGACTTCATCACCTTCGACATGGGCGGCACCTCCACTGACATCGCGCTCCTCCGGGACGGCGAGCCCCAACTGAGCGGCGACAAGACCGTCGGGCCGAGCAAGGTCGCGCTGCCGGCCATCGACATCCACACGCTGGGCGCGGGCGGCGGATCGATCGCCTACGTCGACGCGGGCGGCATCCTCCACGTCGGCCCGGAAAGCGCGGGCGCCGTGCCGGGACCGGCCTGCTACGGCCGGGGCGGCGCGGCGGCGACGGTCACCGACGCCAACGTGGTGATGGGCTTCCTCGACCCCGCCAACTTCCTGGGCGGGCGCGCGCGCCTCGACGCACACGCGGCGGAGCGCGCGGTCGGCGCGGTGGCGAAACGGCTCGGCACGTCAACCGTGGCCGCGGCGGAAGGCATCCAGCGCGTCGTCAACACCAACATGGCCGAGGGCATTCGTCTCGTCTCGGTGCGCCGCGGCGCCGACCCGCGCCGTTTCGCGCTCCTGGCCTTCGGCGGCGCGGCGGGGCTCCACGTCACTGAACTCGCGCGGATGCTCGAGATCACTCGCGTCGTCGTACCGCGGGTCGCCGCCGTGCTCTCGGCGTGGGGCATGCTCGCCACCGATCTCCGCCACGAGCTGGTGCTGACCCACGTCGGCGAAGCGCAGAAGGTCGGCGGAGCGCGGCTCCGCAAGCTCTTCAAAGACATGGAGGCGGAAGGCCGTCGTCGCCTCGGCGCGGACTTCGCGGGACGCGTTCGGGTGCGTCACGCCGTGGACATGCGCTACGGCGAGCAGACCTTCGAGATCACCGTCCCGCTCGAGGACGTGAATGTGGACGCCGCAGACCTCATGGACCGGGTCGTCGAGCGCTTCCACCGCCGCCACGAGGAGCTCTACACCTACAGCATGCCCGGCCAGGACGTGGTCCTGGTCAACGCCCGCGTCGCCGTCGTCGGCCTACTCCCAAGCCTCCCCGCCGAGCGACCAGCCGCCGCCAGCGGCGACGCGCAGCCGAAGAGCCGTCGCATCTATATCGGGCGCTGGCTAGAGGTGCCCGTCTACGACCTCGAGGGAGCGCGGCACGGGCTCGAGGTCAAAGGCCCGGCCATCTTCGAGTCCTCTACGACCACCGTGGTTCTGCGGGAGAACGAGCGCGCAGCTGTCACACCACTCGGCTGGCTCGACATCCGCCTCGCCTAATCGGGGTCAGGTCTTGAAATCATACATTGGCGATCAGAACCGACCGCTACGCGCGATCTTGTGCCGAGTCTAAATGTTGGATTTCAAGACCTGACCCCCTTAGCGCTGGCGGCCGAGTAGCGTCAGCGCGGCGCGGGTGATGGCGGGCGCGTCGATGCCGTAGTGGGCGTAGAGGTCGCGGCGGCTGCCGGACTGGCCGAAGTGGTCCACGCCGAGGGCCATCTGGGGCACTCCCAGGGCCGAGCCGAGGAAGGCGAGGCCGTGTGAGTGGCCGTCGAGGACCGACACGACCGGCACGCCTTCCTCCTCTGCCGTGACCAGCTCCTCGAGATACGGGCGCGGGTCGCGCAGTCCCCGGTAGAGCTTGTCCGGGCTCGTCACCACGAAG
This sequence comes from Candidatus Rokuibacteriota bacterium, assembly GCA_030647435.1. Taxonomy (NCBI): domain Bacteria; phylum Candidatus Rokuibacteriota; species Candidatus Rokuibacteriota bacterium. The sequence continues at coordinate 45,472 of JAUSJX010000123.1, read as the reverse complement.
ACGCTGGCGAGGACGCCCTCGGCGCGGAGCGCGCGCGCGGCCTCCACGGCCTCGGGCACCATGACGCCCGCGGAGAACAAGTGGACGGCGTTGGTCTCGGGATCCCACCCCGCCTCGCCGCGCGCGTCGATCAGCCTGTAGCCGCCCTTGAGCACGGCGCGCCGATACTCCGGGCTCGGCGCTGGCGCCAGTGATTGGACGACGGGCTTGGTGGAGAGGCGCAGGTAGAGGCTCTCGCCCCTCTCGCGATCGAGGAGCGACTCGAGCGCGTCGAGGAGGATCCACTCGACCTCGAGCGCGAACGCGGGCTCGTAGTATGCGATGGCGGGCAGCGCGACGCCGATCCCGGGGGTGATCACGGACTGGTGGGCCCCGCCCTCGGGCGAGAGGCTCACGCCCGAGGGCGTCGCGACGACGATGAACTTTGCTCCCGCGTAGAGCGCGTGGTACAGGGCGTCGAGTCCGCGCGTGACGAAAGGGTCGTAGAGCGTGCCGATGGGCAGGAGCGGCACGCCGGAGAGCTCGCGCGAGAGGCCGAAGGCGCCCAGCGCCAGGAAGAGGTTGTGCTCGGCGATGCCGAGCTCGACGTGCTGTCCCGCGGGGGACTCCTTCCACTGCATTGCCTGCGGCGTCCCGGCGAAGAAGTCGGGCCTTGCTAAGGGCGCCCACACACCCTTCCGATTGATCCATCCCGCGAGGTGGGTGGTCACGGCGACGTCGGCGGAAAGCGTGACGATGTGCTCGCCCGCGGGCAGGCGGCCGAGCCTGCCGAGCGCGCGCCCGAAAGCCTCCTGGCTCGAGGACTGCGGCGGGTAACTTTCGTTCAGGCTCTCGGGAATGACGGGCGCGTCACCCAGGAGCGGCGGCTCGGAGAAGGGCGCGGGACGGCCCCGGATCCACCGTGCTTCGGGGCTCGACTCGGGGAAGGCGCTCCATTCCATCCCCGCGGGCACTCCAAGCGATTCGCGCAGCGTCTCCATCTGCGCGGCGGTCAGGAGCGCGCCGTGGTTCATGGGATCGCCCGCCAGCGGCAGCCCCCAGCCCTTGATGGTCTGCGCCAGGATGACGGAGGGCCTGTCCCGCTGGCTCCCAGCCTCGTCGAGGGCGTCGAGGATCAGCGGGAGATCGTGGCCTCCCACGTCGGCGACGGCGGCGGCGAGCGCTTCGTCGGAGAGATTTCCCACGACCCGGTCGAGCGCTCCGTCCACTTGTCCGTCGGGGGCCGTGACGAGCCCCTTGCGCACCATGCCGGCGGGACGTCGAAGCAGCGCCTGGTACTCCGCGTTCGCCATGGTCTCGAGACGGACCCGGAGACGCTCCCCGCCCCGCTTGGCGAAGAGCGCCTGGAGCCGCCGCCCCCATCGCAGCTCGATGACGCGCCAGCCTGCGGCGCCGAACCAGTCGGCGATCTGGCGCCGCCGGCCGTCCGGAGTGACGCGATCGAGGCTCTGGCGGTTCATGTCTACGATCCAGAGAAGGTTACCCAGCCCCGCCACGTGCTCTTCGAGGAGCGACTCCCATACGTTGCCCTCGTCGAGCTCGGCGTCGCCCACGATCGCGATGAAGCGTCCGCCCGGGCGCGCGTCCCAGTGGTCGCCGATGTATCGCCGTGCCAGCGCGGCGAACGTCGCCGTCACCGCTCCCAACCCCATGGAGCCCGTCGAGAGGTCGATGATGGAGGGGTTCTTCCTGCGGCTCGGGTAGGCCTGGAGCCCGCCGAGCGCGCGCAGGCTCCGGAGATCGTCGGCGGCGAGACGGCCGCGCAGGTACTCGATCGCGTAGAGCACGGGTGAGGCGTGGGCCTTTGACGCCACCAGGTCGCCCTCGCGGAGCGCGCCGAAGTAGAGCGCGGTCATGAGGCTGACCACCGATGAGGACGAAGGTTGATGCCCCCCGATCTTGGTGCCGTCGGGGTTGGGGCGGGTGTTGGCGTGGTGGACGGTGAGCGCGGCGAGCCACAGCACCCGGTGCTGGATGCTCTCGAGCACGGCCAGATCGGCGCGCGGATCGGCGGAGGCCATCGGCTCCATAACCTTAGCTCATTCCGTGGCGTCTGGTATCGTAAGGACTCGGCGTGACTTTTCTCTCCCCGCAGGCAGTAGGCGCCCTCTGCGCGCTCGGCTCGGCGATCACCTGGGCGGTGATCAGCCTCCTCGTCCGCACCGTCTCCCCGCCGCTGGGGTCGGTCGCGGTCAGCATCCTGCGCTCGCTCATCGGCGGCTCGCTGCTCCTGGTGTGGGTGCTGACCGTAGGCGGGCTCGTGACCCTCGTCGCGGTGCCGCCGGGCACGCTCGCGCTCCTCGCCGTCTCCGTCATCATCGCGATCGGCGTGGGGGACGTCGCGTTCTTCGAGAGCGCGCGCTACCTGGGCCTGGCGCCCGCCATGACCGTGACCATGACCTACCCGTTGATCGGCGCCATCCTGGCGGCGATCTTCCTCGACGAGCCGATCACGCTCGCGGTCGCGGCGGCCTCGCTCGTCACGCTGTCGGGGCTCGCGCTGATCGTCTTCGCGCGCCCGGCCAGCGGCCCTCGCCACGGGCGCACCGGCTTCGGCCTGGGCGCGGCGACAGCCGCCTCCGTCGCGTGGGCCGTCTCCCTGCTCCTGCTCAAGCCCGCCATGGGCTCGCTGGACGCGGTGACGGCGCAGGCGGTACGGCTGCCGCTGGCCGGGCTCGTGCTGCTGGCGACGCCGTGGGGCTGGGGCGCGGCGACTCAGATGGGCCGCGCGGGGCGCGGCGTCTTTCTGCGCGTGGCGTTTCTCGGAGCGGTGACCGCCGGAAGCTCGGTGCTCTTCGTCACCGGGGTGAAGCTCGCCGACGTCGCGGTCGCGGCGGTGCTGTCCTCGACGTCACCGCTTTTCGCGATCCCGCTCGGGCTCGTCTTCCTCGGAGAGCGGCTGACCGCGCGCGCCGTCCTCGGCACGCTCGTTACGGTGGCGGGGCTGGCTCTGCTGCGGATCTAGGAGTCGCCCCTCACCCTACCCTCTCCCCAGAGGGGAGAGGGTCACGAAGGCCCCTCGGAGGGGAGAGGGTTCCGAAGACTCCCTCTCCCCCGTCGCGGGGGAGAGGGTAGGGTGAGGGGGCGGGGTTAGGCGTGCTTGCGCAGCTCCAGGCGGCCGATCTGGCGCCGATGGACTTCGTCCGGCCCGTCGGCGAAGCGGAGCGTGCGCGAGTGCGCCCACATGAAGGCCAGCGGGAACTCCTGGCTGACGCCGCCGCCGCCGTGGAGCTGCATGGCCCGCTCGACGACGGCCAGGGTCATGTTGGGCACCGCGACCTTGATCTCGGCGATGGCCTGCCGGGCCGCCTTGTTCCCGACCGTGTCCATCATGTAGGCCGCGTGAAGCACGAGCAGCCGCGCCTGGTCGATGTCGATGCGCGACTGGGCGATGCGCTCGAGCGTGATGTCGTTGTCGGCCAGCGGCTTGCCGAAGGCGATGCGCTTCGTCGAGCGGCGGCACATCAGCTCGAGCGCCCGCTCCGCGACGCCGATCTGGCGCATGCAGTGGTGGATGCGCCCGGGCCCGAGCCGGCCCTGCGCGATCTCGAAGCCCCGGCCCTCGCCCAGCAGCATGTTGGAGGCGGGCACCCGCACGTTCTCGAAGAGGACTTCTCCATGGCCGTGGGGGGCGTCGTCGTAGCCGAAGACCGTCAGCATCCGGACGACCTTGATGCCGGGGGCATCGCGCGGGACGAGGATCATGGACTGCTGCTTGTACTTGTCGGAGTTCTTGGCGTCGGTCTTGCCCATGAAGATCAGGACCTGGCAGCGCGGGTCGCCGATGCCCGAGGTCCACCACTTGTGGCCGTTGATGACGTAGGAGTCGCCGTCGCGCGTGATCGAGGACTCGATGTTCGTCGCGTCCGACGACGCCACCTTGGGCTCCGTCATGGCGAAGGCGGAGCGGATCTTGCCCTCGAGCAAAGGCTGGAGCCACTGCTTCTTCTGCTCGGGCGAGCCGTAGCGCTCGATGGTCTCCATGTTGCCGGTGTCCGGCGCCGAGCAGTTGAAGGCCTCGGGCGCGATCGGAGAGCGGCCCATGATCTCGCAGAGCGGGGCGTACTCGAGGTTGGTCAGCCCGGCGCCGCGCTCGCTCTCCGGCAGGAAGAGGTTCCAGAGCCCGCGCTCGCGCGCCTTGGCCTTGAGCTCCTCCATGATGGGCGGCACCTGCCAGCGCGTCGGCCCCTGGTTGAGCTGGTCGTGGAACACGGGCTCAGCCGGGTAGACGTGCTTGCCCATGAAGTCGGTCACCTGCTCCATGTACATCTTGGTCTTCTTCGAGTATTCAAATTCCATCGGGAGCCCCTCCAGGGTCGTGAGTGTGTGGCCTAAATAGACACCATCCGACCGTCCGACGCAATGGACTCGAGCACGGCGTCCAGGACGACCTGGGCGCGCATGCCGTCCTCGAAGGACGGCGATTCGGTCCGATTCCTGCGGACGGCGGCGAGGAAGCGCTTCACGAGCGGGGCGATGGTCGTCTTGCCGACGACTTCCATCGCGTCCCCCTCCCCCGCGCTCTTCGGCAAGCCGGCGGGCGCCTTGACCGGGACGAAGCCGCCTTCCTTTCCCGCGTGGCGCAGCTCGCCTCGCCACCAGCGGGGCTTGTCGCGATCGAGGCGATACTCGAGCGCGCCCTCGGAGCCGTAGGCCTCGATGGTTTGCTGGTTCATCGCCCGGGCGGCGCGGCTGGCGGTGAAGGCCACGAGGGCGCCCGAGACGAGCCGCGCCGTCACGTCGCAGTAGTCCTCCGCGTCGGTCGCCTTTCCGACCCCGGGCACGGTCTTCGAGGGGTAGGCGATGCCGGTCTGCGCGCTGACCGCCGCGATCTCGCCGAAGTGCCAGCGCACGATGTCGATGACGTGGACGCCCATGTCGCCCATGGCGCCGTGGCCGGCCTGCGCCCGATCCATGCGCCAGGTCGCCGGCGCGGATTCGTCGGCCCAGCGCGACCCCATCCAGCGGAGGTTGGCGTGGAAGAGCCGGCCGAGCGCGCCCGCCTCGACCATGGCGTGGAAGCGCTGCATCGCGGCCGTGTAGCGCCAGTTGAAGCCGGTCATCCCGACGCGCTTGGCCCGCGCGGCCGCCTCGATCATCGAGCGGCACTCGGACGCGTTCATGGCGAGCGGCTTCTCGCAGAGCACGTGGCAGCCGGCGGCGAATGCCGCAAGCGCGATCTCTTGGTGGAGGACGGGCGGCGTGGCGATGACGACGATCTCCGGCCTGGCCTGCGCGAGCAGGTCCTGCCAGCGCGCGAAGACGCGCGGCACCCCGTACCGGTCCGCGACGGCGCGGGCGGACTTCTCGTCGCGCTGGCAGACGGCCACGACCTCGCAGCCGTGGGCCTGGAAGGCTGGAATGTGGGCCCGGCCGAAGCCGAGCCCGACGATGCCGACGGTGCGAGCTGGCCGAGCCACGGTCATGTCTCCTCTCGGGGCGGAAGCATCGCCGGAGTATAGCGCACCGGGCGCGGCCACGCGGGGGCGGGGCCTGTCACGTCCCTTCAGCCGTGCTACCATGCGGCGACTCGAACGACGGGGAGGCACAGACCGTGGCAAACCAGGCGCAAGACTCGAGCGAAGTCCTCGTCACCCGCGACGGACCCGTGGTGACACTCACCTTCAATCGCCCTGAAGCCCGCAACGCGCTGACGTGGAACATGTACGAGCGGCTCTACCAGACATGCGAAGTGATCGACGCCGACGACTCCATCCGGGTCTTCGTGCTGCGCGGCGCGGGTGGCAAGGCCTTCGTGGCCGGCACCGACATCGGCCAGTTCAAGAGCTTCAAGACCGCGGAGGACGGGATCCAGTACGAGCGCGACGGCGAGCGGCGAACCGGCCGGCTCGAGCGCGTGGGCAAGCCCGTCATCGCGCAGATCGAGGGCTTCGCCGTCGGCGGCGGCTTCGCGATCGCCGCCGTCTGCGACATCAGGATCGCCACGCCGGAGTCGAGCTTCGGCTTCCCCATCGCGCGCACGCTCGGCAACTGCCTCTCGATGGAGAACTACTCGCGCTGCGTGGAGCTCTTCGGTCCCTCGCGGGTCAAGGAGATGATCATGCGCGCGCGGCTCATCACGGCCGAGGAAGCGCATGCCGCGGGCTTCGTCCACGAGATCGTGCCCGCGGCCGGGCTCGAGGCGCGCGTGAAGGCCGTCGCCGAGGAGGTCGCCTCCTACGCGCCGATTACTTTAAAGGTCACCAAGGAGGCCGTCCGCCGCATCCAGGAGCGCCGCCGCCTCGAAGGCGGCGAGGATCTGATCTCCCTCACCTACGCGAGCGCCGACTTCCGCGAGGGCATGAGCGCCTTCCTCGAGAAGCGGAAACCCCGCTGGACCGGGAAGTAGACGCCCCATGATCCGCAGCGTTCCCGGCCGCACCCCGCGCGTCCACCCGGGCGCCTGGGTCGATCCCTCCGCCCAGGTCATCGGCGACGTCACCATCGAGGAGGGCGCCAGCGTCTGGCCGCTGACCGTCCTCCGCGGCGACCAGGACAACTACGTCACGCTCGGGCGCAACTCCAACGTCCAGGACAACTCCGTGCTCCACGTCACGCCGGAGTTCCCCTGCATCGTGGGCGCCAACGTCACCATCGGCCACCGCTGCGTGGTCCACGCCTGCACCATCATGGACAACGTCCGGATCGGCATCGGCGCGGTCGTGCTGACGGGGGCCGTGGTGGAAGAAGGCGCGCAGGTGGGCGCGGGTGCCGTGGTCCCGCAGGGCAAGGTCGTGCCCGCCGGCTGGCTGGTGATGGGCGTGCCCGCCAAGCCGGTCAGGAAGATGAGCGAAGAGGAGCTCGAAGACATCCGCCGAAACGCCGTCGAATATCTCGAGCTCTGGCACCGCGACTACCGAGGCCGCTGAAAAGGGCCCATCTGCTTCGTTGGCGCCCTCGGCCGCACGCTCAACGTACAGAGAGTACGCCTCGCCTGCGGCCGTCGGTCGCCGCCTGCATCTGGAACCCTTTTGAGCGGCCTCGCCCAGCAGGAACTTTAGACTACTTCGCCCCCGGCGGCGCGCCCAGGTTGCGCGCGACTTCCAGGTCGCGGCTCTGGTCGCGTGTCCGGGTCGGGCTCAGCACGATCTCCTCGACCACGGTGCGCTCCGGCAGCGTCACACACATCAAGATGGCCGCCGCAACGTCTTCCGGCTGCATCATCGTGGCGCGGGCGGCGTCGTCGGGCGGTAGCGGCCGGTTCGACAGGATCGGCGTGTCCACCTCGGCGGGCATCACGGTGGTCGCGCGGATGCCCTTGTCGCGGAGCACGGTGTGGATGTGGCCCATGAAGTTGAGCACGCCCGCCTTGGCGGCGCCGTAGGGCGCCCCGCCGATGAGCCCCGGCCGGAGCGCCGCGTACGAGCCGACCGTGACGATGGCACCGCCGCCACGCGCGATCATGCTCGGCAGCACGGCCTGCGTCAGCGCGTACACCCCGGTCAGGTTGACGGCGATCACGGCGTCCCAGTCCTCCTGCCCCACCCAGCGGGCGTTGCGCACCTTGCTGGAATGCCCCGCGTTGTTGATCAGGATGTCCACATGCCCGAGCTCCTTGACGACCCATTCCGCCAAGGCGCGCCCTTGCGCGGGCTTGGCGACATCGGCCTCGCGCGCCACCGCCCGGCCGCGAGCCTTCGTGATCTCATCCACGACGGCCTCGAGAGGCAGCTTGCGCCGGCCCGCGACGACAACGTGCGCGCCTTCGGCGGCCAGCATGAGCGCGGTGGAGCGGCCGATGCCGGTGCCGCCGCCGGTGACGATCGCGATCTTCTCGTCAAGCTTTCCCATACGGTCTCCTGTCAGCGCCACGCCCAAACGGGCTGTTCGAGATGGTCAACGCGCGTCGGTCGGCCGTGAGACACGACCTCGCGCATCTGGTAGATGACGGCCGCCGTGGGCGCGTGAATGAGACTGCCGAGGAGGGGCACCTGGATGACCGGCCGGTCGCTCTCTGGGATGCTGACGAAGCGCGGCACGTCGGGAGCGTCGAGGTCTTCCAGCGGGACCATGTGCACGCGCGCCACCTCGGCAGGGTTCGGAGCGAGCGCGCCGGGATCATCGGCCCAGAAGACAACAGGCGTGATGACGAACCCCGAGCGCGTCGGGTAGTCGTCGAGGAGCCCGAGCGCCGTCCCCGCGCCGAGCTTGAGCCCGACTTCCTCGTCGAGCTCGCGGAGCGCCGCGCCTTCCGGGCTCTCCCCCGCGTCCATCCGGCCGCCCGGCAGCGCCCACTGCCCCGTGTGGGCGCGCAGTGTCGGCGCGCGCTTGGTCAGCAGGAAGCAGCCGCGCCCCTCGTCATCGGGAAGCAGGACCACGGCTACCGCCGCGGCCTTGCGCCCCTCGACAGCCACGGCCCGCCGGTCGAAAGCGGCAAGATTCGCGCGCGCCCTCTCGAGCAGCGCCAGATCGAAGCGCACGCCTAGCCTGCGTTATTCACGAACGCCCGGTCCGCGTTCTCGCCGCCCCCTCACCCTGCCCTCTCCGGGGGCGAGGGGACCGAAACGTCTCCCTCTCCCCCGGAGAGGGAGACGGTCGGGGTGAGGGTGGCGCTGTCTTCACGCATAATCCGGGCTAGTAGGCCGGGAGCTTCCCGCCCGCGGTTCCTGTCTTGCGGACGACTCCGATTTCCTCTGCGGCCTTGGCCGCCATGAAGCGGCTGTCGCTGGCGAGCGTGACGAACTGGTAGCCCTCGGCGATCATCTTGACGGCGTAGGCTGCGGTCGCGTTGTGGATGCCCGCGACGACGCCGTGTTTCTTGCACGCCTTGGCGATGACCTGCTGCGCCTCGACCACCGGCGCGTCCGTCTGGTCGAGCCGCGGCTTGCATCCGAACGCCAGCGACAGGTCCGACGGTCCGACGTAGACCGCGTCCACGCCCGCCACGCTCAGGATGTCGTCCAAGTTCTTGAGCGCCTCCGCCGTCTCGATCATGGGCATCACGATGACGTCCTCGTTAGCGCGGTCGCCGTAGTCGGCGCCCATGTACAGGCTCGCGCGTACGGGGCCCCAGCTGCGGTAGCCGCGCGGCGGGTACTTGCACGCCTGGACGAGCGCCTCGGCCTGCTCGCGCGTGTTGACCATCGGGCAGATGACTCCGTAGGCGCCGGCATCCAGGATCTTCATGATGCGGGCCGGGTCGTTCCACGGCACACGCGCCAGCGGAATCACCCCGGTCGTCGAAATGCCCTGAAGCATGGACACGCCGACCTGGTAGTCGACCACGCCATGCTGCATGTCCACCGTCAGCGAGTCGAAGCCCTGATGAGCCATCACCTCGGCCGAGAAGCCCGACGGAATGGACAGCCATCCGTTGACGGCGGCCTCGCCGCGCTTCCAGATCGTCCTGAGCGTATTCTCGCGCACGTCACTCTCCTTTGAATAGGGGGATCACAGACGACCGCGCTATTGAACCGCCCGCGCCCCTGCCTGTCAAGGACACGACCGCGTGCTATACTCCCGCCCGGTCAACGCCCGAGCCCCACACGAGGAGGACAGAACCTTGGCGACCGCGCCACCCCGCAGTCTCACGGCTGGACGCTCCTGCTGCTCTGGGGCGCGTCCTGGGTCATCCTTGGTCTCTTCCTGGTGACCCACCCCCTGGTGGGCATGCTCGCCTATGTCCCGACGCTCGGCATCGTCGTCATCGCCGGCGGCATCGTGACGATCGTCGCCGCCTTCCGCGTCAAGGGCGCGATGGCGGCAGCGGCCTGAGATTTCGCACCCGACGGATCCCATGGCGCTCGAACAGGAGCTGACGAACCGGCTGACGCAGGCGATCAAGGGCAGGGACGCGCGCACCGCCGATGTGGTGCGCATGCTCAAGACCCGGCTCCAGGAGCGACGCACCGCCAAGGGCTTCTCCGGCCAGGTCGACGACGCCCTCGTCCTCGACGTCATCGGCGCCTACCGCAAGCAGCTCCAGAAGGCGATCTCGGAATACGAGAAGGTCGGCGAGCGTGGCGCCGCGCAGGCCGCGCAGCTTCGCTTCGAGCAGGAGTTCTGCGAGGGCTACCTGCCGAAGGGGATGGACGAAGCGGCCGTACGCGCGCTCGTCAAGGAGCGGCTTGCTACGCTCGGCATCGCCGACGCCAAGCAGGTCGGGCGCCTCGTCGGCGACATCATGAAGACCCACAAGGGCCAGGTCGAGGCCGGCGACGTCAAGCGCATCGCGGAGGAGCTCCTGAAGGGCTGAGCGGTCCGCCTCCTACAGCCCCGGGATCTCGTAGTTCACGATGATCCTGAACTCGTTCTGAAGCCGGGGCGCCCCCGTGCTCGCGAGCGCCGCCGACTCCCCGATTGCCACCGGCACCACCGCATGCGATAGTGGCCGCCGAGCCAACCGGGAGGGAACATCGCCATGGCCACGAAGACACGCAGCAACCTGCACACGCCGCTCTGCGACCTCCTCGGCATCCGCTATCCCATCTGCCAGGCGGGCATGGCCTTCGTCGCCCGCTCCTCCCTGGCGGCGGCCGTCTCCGCAGCCGGCGGGCTTGGCGTCATCGCCGCGGCCCACGGCACCCCCGCCCTGCTCCGCGACGAGATCCGCCGCGTGCGCGATCTGACCGACAAGCCCTTCGGCGTGGACGTCCTCTTCGCGACCATCAGCATAGCCGGTGACGAGGTGGAGCAATTCACCGACCAGGTCAAAGGGTGGACAGACGTGACGCTCGAGGAGCGGGTGCCGGTGCTCATCGCCGGGCTCGGCAATCCCGGCCCCGTCACGGCCGAGGCCCATCGGCTCGGCATCAAGGTCATGGCCCTCTGCGGCAACGTCAAGCAGGCGCGCGACCACGCCGCCAACGGCGTCGACGCCGTCATCGCGCAAGGCCACGAGGCCGGCGGGCACACCGGCCGCATCGGCGGGATGGTGTTGATCCCCGCGGTGGTGGACGCGGTGGCGCCGACGCTGGTGGTGGCGGCCGGCGGTGTCGCCGACGGGCGCGGGCTCGCCGCCGCGCTGGCGCTGGGCGCCGTCGGCGTCTGGATGGGCACGCGCTTCATCGCCACCCACGAAGCCTACGGCCACGACAACTACAAAAAGAAGATCGTCGCCATCGACGAAGAAGGCACGGTGGTCCATCGCGGCGCCACCGGCAAGCCCTGCCGCGCGATCCGCAACGACTTCACGCGCGAGTGGGAGAAGCGCACGGCCGAGATCCTGCCCTTTCCGCTCCAGGCGCAGCGCGTGGGCTTCCCCGCCGCCATCCGGGCGCGCGAGGAGGGCGACATCGAGAACGGCCACGCCGCCTGTGGCCAGAGCGCGGGGCTCATCAGCGAGATCGTGCCCGCGCGCGAGCTGATCGAACGAATGATCGCCGAGGCCGAGGCCGCGCTTCAGCGCCTGGCCTTCGGGGTCAGGTCTTGAAATACGACATTCGGGCGATTGCGCTTGGCCAGTCACCACCTGCAGAAGCAGAATGTCGTATTTCAAGACCTGACCCCAGATCCGAGGAGACCCCGTGACCGACCCCAAGAGCGTCGAGACCGAAGCGACGGAGCTGCTGTGCACCCTCATCAGGAACGCCTGCGTAAACGACGGCACGCCGGAGTCGGGTCACGAGGAGCGCAACGCCGACGCGATCGAATCGTATTTCGCGGGCTCGGGCCTCTCCTTCGAGCGCCACGCGGCCGGGCCCGGAAGAGTCAGCCTCATGACCCGAATAATCGGCAGCGACCCCAAGGCGCCCACGCTCCTCCTCATGGGTCACACCGACGTGGTGCCCGTCAACCCATCCGGCTGGGAGCGCGATCCCTTCGGCGCCGAGGTGGTGGACGGGATCGTCTGGGGCCGCGGGGCCACCGACATGCTCAACATCACGTCCACCATGGCCGTGGCCACGCGGCGGCTGGCCAAGAGCGGCTTCAAGCCGCGCGGGACGCTGATCTACCTCGCCGTCGCCGATGAGGAAGCCGGGAGCGTCTACGGCGCCAGCTACCTGACCCGCGAGAAGTTCGACGCGGTCAAGGCCGACTACGTGATCACCGAGAGCGGCGGCGTGCCCATCCCCACGCCCTCGGGCATCAAGCTGCCGGTGACAGTCGGCGAGAAGGGCGTCAACTGGCGGCGGCTCGTGGTCAAGGGCACGCCCGGCCACGGCTCGATGCCCTTCCGCACCGACAATGCGCTCGTCACCGCGGCCGAGGTGGTGCGCCGGGTGGCCGCCTACCAGCCCAAGCCGAAGATTCTCGACGAGTGGCGACGCTACGTGGCCGAGCTCGAGCTGCCGAAAGAGCTCGAGGCGGCGCTGACCGATCCCGGCCGCGTGCTTGAGGCCGTGCGCCACCTGGAGCCGCTGGGGCTGGCGCGCATGGCCCATGCGTGCACCCACACGACCTTCTCGCCGAATGTCGTGCACGGCGGGTCCAAGATCAACGTTATCCCCGACCGCATCGCGATCGACATCGACATCCGCGCGCTTCCCGGCGTGAGCCCGCTCGACGTGGACGCCATGCTGAAGGAGGCGCTGGGCGATCTCGCCTCGCGCGTGGACATCGAGGCCCCGCGAGGCCAGGAGGGCTCGACGACCTCGCTGGACACCCCGCTCGGCGAGGCGCTCTCCCGGGTGACGCAGGCGCTCGTGCCCGGCAGCAAGATCATCCCGCGGCTCACGGGCGGCGCCACCGACTCGCGCTTCTTTCGCTGGAAGGGCGTGCCGTCCTACGGCTTCGCCCTGCACTCCCGGCGCATCCCCTACACCGACTACCCGCTCATGTTCCACGGCAACAACGAACGCATTGACACGGAGAGCCTCCGCCTGTCGGCCACCATGTGGGAAGCGCTCTGCCGAGACTTCCTGGCCTGATGGCGCCGGCGTCGACGAGACCGCTCGACGGCCGCGTGGCCGTCGTCACGGGGGGCACGCGCGGTATCGGCCGCGCCGTCGCGCTCCGCCTGGCGCGCGACGGCGCCCACTGCGTGCTGACCTACAGGCGCAGCGCGGATCTCGCGGCCGAAGTGGTCGCCCAGATCCAACTCGAAGGCGTCAAGGGCCTGGCACTCCCGCTCGAGCTGGGCCGGCCGTCAGACGTGCCGCCCGTCGTCGAGCGCGTCGGCGAGACCTTCGGTCGCGTGGACATTCTCGTCGCCAACGCCGCGGCCACTTCCTTCCGCCCGTTAATGGACCAGAAGGAACAAAACGTCCGCCGCACCTTCGCGATCTCGGTGGACTCATTCATTGCCGCAATCCAGGCGGCGCGGCCTCTCATGCGCGGCCGCGCCGGCCGCATCGTAGCGATCTCGGGCATCGATTCCTTCCAGGCCATGCCCGGCCACGGCCTGCTGGGCGGCGCCAAGGCCGCCGTCGAGAGCCTCGTGCGCTCCTTAGCGCTCGAGCTCGGGCCCGAGGGCATCACGGTCAACGGCGTTAACCCGGGCATGATCACCACCGATTCTTCACGCCGGTACATCGAGAGGGGCCTCGGACGCGACTACGAGGCGGCGATGGCGGCCCTCGCGGCGAGAACGCCCGTGCGGCGCACCGGCACCGCGGAGGACGTCGCCGACTGCGTCGCCTGGATCGTCTCCGACGGCGCGGGCTTCCTCACCGGCCAGACCATCCTGCTCGACGGCGGCCTGACCATCGTCTCTCCCCTGGCCGGGCTCGCCAGTGTCTCTCCCCTGGCCAAGCTCGAAGGTGGAGCCTGATATGTCCACGGCGGCGCCCGACGATTCTCTCCCGCTGAGCGGCCTGCTGATCCTCGACCTCACCCGCGTCCTCGCGGGCCCGTACTGCACCCGCCTGCTGGCCGACATGGGCGCGCGCGTCATCAAGATCGAGCGTCCGGGCCCCGGCGAGGAGACGCGTTACAACCCGCACCAGCTCGAGCCCGGCCGCGACGACCAGAGCACGTACTTCATCCGCGTCAATGCGGGCAAGGAGAGCGTGGCGGTGGACCTGTCCCACGCCGAGGGCCGCCGCGTGGTGCTCGACCTCGCCCGCCACGCCGATGTCTTCATCGAGAACTTCACGCCGGGCGTGATCGCCCGCCTCGGCTGCGACTACGACGCGGTCCGCCTGGTGAAGCCCGACATCGTCTACTGCTCCATCTCAGGCTTCGGGCAGACGGGCCCGTGGCGGCTCCGCCCGGCCTTCGCGCACACCATCAATGCCATGTCCGGGCTCATGCACCTCGAGCAGGGCGACGAGCCAAACCCTCGGGCCTCGAACCTCCAGGCCGCCGACATGCTGGCCGCGACCCATGCTTCCACCGCCATCCTGGGCGCGCTCTGGCGACGGGCGCGCACGGGACGCGGCGCGCATCTGGACGTCTCCATGCTCGAGGCCCTCGTGGCTTCGGACAGCGTGACCTTCGGGGCCGTTCTCAACGGCGGCCAGGAGCACGGCAATCCGCGGCCCGGCATGGTGGTCCACAAGATCGGTCACCGTTACCTGGCGTTCCAGGTCGTGGGCGGGCCCGAGCTCTGGCCGAGGCTGCTCAAGGTGATGGAGCGCCCGGAGCTGGCGAACGATGCGCGTTTTGCGACGGCGGATGCGCGGCGGACGAATTGGCGCGCGCTCCGCGAGGTAATCGGCCGGTGGCTCGACGACTTTGCGAGCGTGGACGCGGCGATCGACGTGCTCACCAAGGCGCGGCTGCCCTGCGCGCCGGTCCTGCGCCCGGCCGAGGTCATCGCGGCGCCGCAGCTGGCCGAGCGCAAGTTCTTCCCGGCGCTGTCGCATCCGGCCCGCGGGGACGTGCGCGTGACGGCCAGTCCCTACCACCTCGACGGCAAGCCGGTCCACCCGCAGGGCCCCGCCCCGCATCGCGTGGGCCAGCATACCCGCGACGTGCTCGCGCATCTCCTGGGCTATGACGAGGAGCGGATCGCGGCCCTGCTCACCTCCCGCGTCGTCGAGGCGCCGTAGCCGCGCGGCGGAGACGCCGGCGGGTCAGGCGCGGGACGTCAGGCCACCAGCTCGACCTGGACGATCCTCACCCGGCCTTCGCGGGCGAGCATGGCGAGGAAGGCGGTCGTCGCCCCCTCGGAGAGGCCCAGTTCCTCGCTGAGCTCGTTCACGGTCGCGGAGCCGTGCTCCCTCAGGCAGTCGAGGATCTCGCCGTCGCTGTCGTCCCACCAGTTCTCGGGGTCCAGCTGGTCTACCGGTCTGCGGTCGAAGCGTTGCGCGATCATGGCCTTCTCCACGGGCGAGCCAGTGCCATCGGCAGCCGCGCTCTCGCGTCTTGATCGAGGCAGGAGCGCCGGCAGTACACGTGCGTCGGCGGGTCGAACACGCTGCAGCTCCGCACGGCCACGGCCCGCCGAAAACCGATCAGCCCGTGCTCTTCGAACTCCACCTCCACCTCCCGCTGAGCCTGGGCGCACCAGAAGCGCCGACGGCGCACGGCCCGGGTGGCGATCGGCAGCAGCAGCACCGCGAGGGCGGCGGCAACCCCGGCCCAGATCAACACACCCCATCCAAGCATGCTCGGCCTATCCACCCACGCCACCTGGACATCCCACCCTGGAGAAGCGATCGGCCAGTCCATGAGCCTCACCTCCCGCGAGCATGAAATGCAAGCGGGATGCCGCGGCAACGGCAAAAGGAACGATGGAACATCGCGGGGTTGCTCGGCCCCTGGCGAACGGAACGGCAACGCGATGATGCCCCGAGGCCACAGTTGAGGAAGCCGCGCCTCAGCCCGGCGCGACCGGCAGTTCCCGAGCCAGGGAGCCGAATGCTTCAGTGAATTGGCGCATGCGGCTCATTGACCGAAAGCACGATGGCGGCGTCGAATGGGCATGGTGGGAGTCGTCAGGGTTTGGTCATCGGGCGATGCCCGCTGAGCCGTAAAGCTGTACCAAGGTCCCGGCCATTCGCTGGGACGCGCCCAGGCTGGAGGCCTGCCGCACATCTGCCCGGTGGACGGGCTCGCGTCGCCGTCCACCGGGCAACTTTATTCCTGCTGCGCTTAGTGGCCGCCGAGACCTGGGATGGAGATCAGCAGGTGGAGCGAGCCGCCCAGCTCGTTCAGCCGCCGCGAGTGCCAGCGGACGAACGCCTCCCGCTCCTCGTCACTTAGCTCGGCGGCGGTCAGCGCCCCCGCGGCGTCGTCGCGGAAGCGGGCGCGGAAGGCCGGGTCCTTCTTGAGGCGGTAGAGGAGGACGTTGACCTCGTAACGGCTCATGGGAGCGCCCACTCGAGTGCGGCGAGGTCGATGCGACTGGCCGGGATCGCGTCGAAGGAGAAGACGTTCAGGTGGTCGTCGGCGATCAGCTCCTCGACCATCCGGCGCCCGTGGGGACCCACGTTCTTGCCGTAGTAGTCGGGATAGAGCACGTGCGACATCGCCGCCGCGTAGACGACCTTGCCCATCGCTCTTACTTGCCCCAGTACGCGCGCGCCGCCGGGAACACGGTCTGGCAGCGGGTCGGCTCGGTCGGCCCGTCCAGCGTGTCGGCGACGGCCTTCCAGATGGCGTAGTGCGGCGTGGCGCGATGGGCTTCGAGCGCGGCCTCGTCTTTGTAGACCTCGTAGAAGTAGTAGACGTTCGGGTCCTTCACGTCCTGGAGGACGTTGAAGCGGAGACACCCGGGCTCGTCCCCCTCGGAGCCGAGCGCGTCCACTTCGATCGCCTTCAGGAAGCGCTGCCGCTCCCCCGGCTTGATGCGCGCCTTCACCCAGATCGCCAGCATGCTCGCCTCCCCAATATGATCAAACAGTATGGTCAGACGCCCTGCGTAGTCCACCGGGCGACCTCGGCTTCGAGGTCCAGCGCCCTGGTCCCGACAGAAGTGCCTCCCGGCACCGTCCAGAAGATCTCGAACTCGAGGCCGTCAGGGTCCTTGGCGTACAGCGACAGGCTCACGCCGTGATCCGACGAACCGACCAGCGCGCCCGCCTCGGCGAGCCCCAGCCGCGCCCGGACCAGATCGGTGATCTCCCCGACCTCCCACGCCGAATGGTACATGCGTGCCGTGTGCTCGTCGGGTCTCGGGATCCCCGGCTGCTCGAAGAGACCCAGGTTGTGGTCGTCGGCGCTGCCGGGAATCCTCAGGAAGGCCGCGTTGGGATACCGCCGCTTCACCTCGAAGCCCAGGACGTCGTGATAGAACCGAACGCTCCGATCGACGTCGGAGACCCACAGCACGAGGTGCTGCAAGCGCTTGAGACCGATGCCGGTGGTCATAACTCAGCCCTCCCCTCGCCGCTCGCCTCGCCTGCGGCTCGCAGGGAGCGTCTCGGCTCGAACTCCATGTGACGCCTCCGGGTACTCGATGCTGACGGTGATGGCCGCGCACGCGATGATCGTGTCCGCGCCGGGCACGCTCAAGCCTCCGCTGACCGCGCGGACCGTCACCTCGCCGTGAGGAAGCTCGCGCCGGACTATATCGATATTGACGGACCCCGGGTCGGGAACCGCAACGGTGACGTCGACCAGCATCTTCCCGCCGCGCTCCCGCACCTCCTGGAGCAGCGGCAGGCTCGAATGCCGGATCGCGTCCGATACCGCGCGGCAGGCGGCCTTCGTGGCGTCCCGACCGTGAACGTCCACGCCCATGCCGAACTCGAGGACAGACGCTTTTGCCGTCACGCTCCACCTCCAGGCGGACATAGCGCGGTGAGATGCGGCATGACCTCGGTGCTGAAGAGGCCGATGGACGCCGCGGCCTCCGTCTCGCTCATCACGCCGAACATCAGCCGGCAGACGAAGTAGGTGCAGCGGCTCGCGGCGACCTGGCGCTCGATCTCCTCGCGTACCCGCGCGGGGGTGCCCGCGATGGCGACGCCACGCTGGCGCGCCTCGTCGAAGTCCCGGGCGAAGCGGATGGGGACGGAGCCGAAGTCGCGCCAGAGCTTGGTCAGGTTCGCGTACCACGCGGCGTAGCTCGGCCGCACCAGCGCCTCGGCCTGCGCGTCGGTGGGCGCGACGACGATGTGGCGCGAGATGCCGAGCTTGGGCATGCCTGCGCCGCCGTGCTTGCGCTCCCAGACCTCTCGGTAGCGCTCGAAGAGCGGCGCCGACACCTCGCTCGGGCCGTTGGTGAGGACGTGGACGCGGTTGGTCGCCGCCCACTCCGCGCCGGCAGCGTGGCTCAGGCCGTACCAGAGCGGCGGGTGCGGCTGCTGGAACGGCCGGAGGACCATGGGCACCTTCCGGTAGGTGTAGCGCGGCCCGCGGTGGTCGAGCACCTCGCTCTGAAGCCCCTGCAGGATGACCTCGAGCGCCTCCTGGTAGATCTCCTCGGTCTCGAGGTGGTGCAGATTGAAGTACGCCATCTCGTAGGGAACGATCCCGCGTCCCACGCCGAAGTCGAAGCGCCCCCGCGAGAGCTGGTCCAGCATGCAGACTTCTTCGATCAGCCGGAGCGGGTCGTAGAGCGGCAGGCAGTACACGCAGGGACCGAGACGGATGCGCCGAGTGCGCTGGGTGGCGGCCGCGAGGAAGATGCCCGGAGAGGGCGCCAGCCCCAGTGGAGTCGCGTGGTGCTCGGCCAAGTGGTAGGAGTAGAAGCCGGCCGCGTCGTACGTCTCGAGCAGGCGCAGCCGGCTCTCGTAGAACTCGGCGAGCGGCACGTCCCGCCGGTCGAGATGGTCGAAGACGCCTATATCCATATTGGGTCCATATTGGCGCTCAAGGAGTCTAGGCACGCCCCGGGGCGATGTCAAAGCTGATTCCTAACCGCTTGAGTACGCCAGAACGTGGAGTACCATAGGCCAACTTTAACGAGCGCGGTGCCCCAAGGTCCTGTCTCCAAGGTCCTGACCAGGGAGGAGCGGTTCATGTCCTATGACCTCGTAATCAAGAACGGCTGGGTGGTGGACGGCTCCGGACTGCCCCGGTACCGCGCCGACGTCGGCGTGAAGGGCGGCCGCATCGCCAGCATCGGCCGCATCCGGGAGTCGGCGCGCGAGATCATCGACGCCGAGGGCCAGGTCGTGTCGCCCGGCTTCGTGGACGGGCACACGCACATGGACGCCCAGGTCTTCTGGGACCCGCTCGGCACCTCCTCCTGCTGGCACGGGATCACCAGCGTGGTCATGGGCAACTGCGGCTTCACCCTCGCCCCCTGCGCCAAGGCCGACCGCAACCTGGTCATCCGCAACCTCCAGCGCGCCGAGGACATCTCCGCGGAGGCGATGGAGGCGGGCATCGACTGGACGTGGACCACGTTCGCCGAGTTCCTCGACACCGTCGAGGCCCTGCCCAAGGGCATCAACTACTCCGGGTACCTCGGCCATTCCGCCCTGCGCACCTACGTGATGGGCGAGCGCGCCTTCGACCGACCGGCCACCGAGGATGACCTCAAGGCGATGGAGAAGGAGCTGCGGAGCGCCCTCACCGCCGGCGCCATCGGCTTCACGACGTCGCGCTCCGCGAGCCACGAGACCCCCGACCGCCGCCCCGTCGCGAGCCGCGTCGCCGCGTGGGACGAGGTCCGCCGTCTCGTCGGCGCGATGGGCGAGATGAACGCAGGCATCTTCGAGATCGCGGGCGAAAGCGTGGACCGCGAAGTGGGCCACCCCGGCCTCAAGGACTATCAGCGCCGGCTGCGCGAGCTGGCGGTCGAGACCGGGCGCCCGGTCACCTTCGGCCTCTTCAGCCGGAAGGACGCGCCCGATATCTGGCGCACGTACGCCGCGCTGCTCGATGAAACCGCCGCCGCCGGCGGTCGCATGTTCGCCCAGGTGCACAGCCGCTGGCTCTCCGCGATCCTCTCCTTCAAGACCCAGCTGCCGTTCGACCGCCTGCCCGTGTGGAAGGAGCTGCGGGCGCTGCCTCTGGAAGACCAGAAGCAGCGGCTCCGCGATCCGGAGCTGCGCCGCCGCCTGGTCGAGGCCGCGCGCGAGCGCGACAGCCGCAAAGCTCTCGGGACGGAGGCGCGGCCGCCCATCTACGACTGGATCTTCGTCATGGACACGGTCGAGGGACCGCACCGCTCCGTGGCGGACGTCGCGCGCCAGCGCGGGGTCGACCCGGTCGAGGCCATGATCGACGTCGCCCTCGAGAAGGACCTCGACCTCTTCTTCCTCCAGCCCATCGCCAACGAGAACCAGGACCACGCGCTCGAGCTGATCAAGCACCCGCGCACGGTCGTGACCTTCTCGGACTCGGGCGCCCACGTCTCGCAGCTCATGGACGCCTCGCTCCAGACGCATCTGCTCAGCCACTGGGTGCGCGCGAAGCAGGCGCTGACGCTCGAGCAGGCGGTCCGCATGCTGACGTTCGACACAGCGACTCAGTGGGGCTTGACGGACCGGGGCCTGATCCGTGAAGGCTTCGCCGCAGACTTCGTCGTCTTCGACCCGGCCACGATCGGCCCCGAGATGCCCGAGGTGGTCAACGACCTGCCCGCCGGCGCCAAGCGCCTCACCCAGCGCTGCCGCGGCATCGCCGCCACCGTGGTGAACGGCGAGGTCCTGCTGCGCGACGGCAAGCACACGGGCGCCCTGCCGGGGCGCCTCCTTCGCGGGCCTCTCGCCGCGAGGGCCTGAGCGGGCGTGAAGCTCCTCTTCTTCGACGATTTCAAGCTCGGCGTCCTCAAGGGGGACGCGGTCTTCGACGTGTCGCACGCCGTCCGGGGCATTCCGCACAGCGGGCCGCACGACCTGATCAGCGCGCTGATCGCGCGGTTCGACGAGCACAAGGAGCGTCTCGAGGGCGCGGCCGCCCGGGCGGAGAGCGTGCCGCTCCACAAGGTCAGGATCCGCCCTCCTCTGCCCAAGCCCTGCAACATCGTCTGCATGGCGGTGAACTACATGGAGGACGGGACCCGCGCGGAGCCCGCCCCCACCAACGCGTTCCACAAGTCGCCGCTCAGCGTGATCGGCGACGGCGACACCATGGTGCTGCCCGACGTCCCCGCCACCATCTTCGAGGGCGAGGCGGAGGTGGCGGTGATCATCGGCAAGCGGGCGTCCAACGTTCGGGCCTCGGAGGCCATGGACTACGTCTTCGGGTACACGAACTTCATCGACGGCTCGGCCAGGGGCCTGCTGCCCGCCGGCAACACCTTCTACCAGATGAAGTCGCGGGAGACGTTCGCCCCGATGGGCCCGTACCTGGTCACCGCCGACGAGGTGCCCGACCCCCACAGCCTCCAGATCCGGCTCTGGGTCAACGCGGTGCTCAAGCAGAACTTCAACACCAGCGACATGGCCCACAAGATCCCCCGGTGCATCGAGTGGGTCAGCTCCATCCATCCGCTCGAGCCCGGTGACGTGCTCGCCACGGGCACCAACCACCGGGGGCTCAGCGCGTTCCAGGACGGGGATCAGATCGATCTGGAGACGGACGGGCTGGGCCGGCTGCGCCTGCACGTGCGCGATGACCTGAAGCGCACGTGGGCCAGGGAGACGCGACTCGACCGGCAGGAGAAGAAGCTCGAAGGGACGACGCCCCAGCTGACCGGCAAGTACGCGCCCGCGCGCTAGCGCGTGAGCGGACCGCTCAGCGCCGAGCGCGGCCCGAAGTCGCGACCGCGAAGAGCGCCCAGCTCACCAGGACGACCCCCGGCGCCGCCCCGAACGGCACGGCGTACGACCCGCTCAGGTCGTAGAGGAATCCCGCGGCGGCCGGCCCCAGCGCGGCTCCGGAGCGCCAGCCGAGCGTCAGCACGCCCATGATGGCGCCGATCGCCCGCACGCCGAACACGTCGGGGATGACCTTCGCGATCATCGTGTCCGCCGCCGCGAAGCCCGCCCCGAACGCCGCCAACGAGCCGAACAGCGTCTCGCGCGAGGGCAGCCACAGGAGGGCCAGCAGCGCCAAGGCCTGGACGGCGTAGGCGATCCGCATGGTCGTGACGGTGCCGATTCGATCGGACATGGCGCCCGCGGCGACCCTCCCGACCACGGAGCCGATGCCGTACGCGGTGAGCGCGAGCGAGGCGTCGGCGAGGCTGACACCCTGGTCGCGCGCGAACGGCACGATGTGGACGGTGACCATGAACGCGAGGCCGCCGAGGAGGAGCCACGCGACGTTCAGGCACCACTGGCGCGAGTCGGCGAGCGCGTCGCGGAGCGTGGCGCCCGACCCGTGACCGTGCGCGGGCCTGCCGGACCGGTGGGCGACATCCGTCGCGTCCGCTTGTCCCGATGGCTGTCCCGAGGGCTGTCCCGACGGCCGTCCCGACAGCAGGCGAAGCGCCGCCGCTTCCGACGGGCGAGGCAGGCGGACGGAGAGCGCCGCGAGCATCGTGATCATGCCGGAGCCTCCACCGAGGAGCGCGTAGGCCACGCGCCAGCCCACCTCAGCGATGAGCCACGCCGCCAGGGGACCGCCCAAGATGTACCCAAGGTTGAACCCGACCAGGACGAGGGCCAGTGCTAAGCCGCGGCGCTCGTCGAACCATCGCGCGACCGTTGTCGCGCTGAGCAGGTAGAAGCTCGACATGCCCACGCCGCCCAGCACGCCGACGAAGAGGTAGAGCTGCCACAGCGCGCCGACCGTCGAGACGAGGGCGAAGGCCGCGCCGGCCAGGGCCACCGTCGGGGCGAGGAGCACGCGGGGCCCGTGGCGGTCCGCGAGAGCGCCGATCCCGAGGCCGGCCAGGCCGCCCAGCACCAGGTTGATCGAGAGCGCCGTCGAGATCGCGCCGCGGCTCCACCCGAAGGCCTCCGCGAGGACCGGCAGGAACACCCCGTAGGCGGCGAGCGGGGTCGAGATGCCGCAGGTGACCACGAACAACGCGGCCACGGTCAACCGGCGACGGACGGTCGGGCGCATCCTGAGACTCTTACCACACCTCACAGTCGGCTTCCCAACACCCACCGATTCCTGATAATCTCGTCAGAACGGATCGGTCGGCGAAGGGCACCCACTACGGAGGAACTGAGCGCGATGAAGACAGAGTTCAAGATCTGGATGAACGGCAAGCTCGTCCCCCAGGCGGAGGCGGTCCTGCCCGTCAACAGCGCGGCGGTCTTCTACGCCAGCAACGTCTTCGAAGGCATCAGGGCGTACTGGAACGAGGCCGACGGCGAGCTGTACGCCTTCAGGCTGGCCGAGCACTTCGCCCGGTTCCGCGAGTCCATGAAGATGATGCGCTTCACGATCCCCTACCAGGATCTGGACCTCTACGAAGCGGTCCGCCAGGTGCTGAGCGGCAACGAGGCCCGCGAGGACATCCACATGCACCTGGTCGCCTACGTCGGCGGCCCGGGGCTCGAGGCGACCTCGCCTACCGGGATGTACATCAACCCGAGGCGCCGGCCCCGCATCGGCGACGGCAACGGCCTCAAATGCTGCGTCAGCTCGTGGCAGCGCACCTCCGACAACGCCATCCCGATCCGCCTCAAGTGCGGCGCCAACTACCAGAACGGCAGGCTCGCGGCGCTCCAGGCCAAGGCCGACGGCTACGACTCGCCGATCTTCCTCAACCAGCACGGCACGGTGGCCGAAGGCACCGGCGCCACATTCTTCATGGTCCGCAAGGGCAAGCTCGTCACCCCGCCCGTGACGAGCGACATCCTGGAGTCCATCACGCGGTCAACGCTGATCGAGTCGCTCTGCCCTGCCCTCGGCATGGACGTCGTGGAGCGGGGCATCGCGCGGACCGAGCTGTACGTGGCGGACGAGGCTTTCTTCTGCGGTAGCGGCTACGAGATCACGCCCATCCTGTCCGTGGACCGCTTCCCGCTCGGTGACGGCAAGCTCGGGCCCGTCACCCAGCGCCTGCTCAACACCTACATGAACGTGGTGCGCGGCACCGACCAGCGCTTCCCGGAGTGGCGCACGCCGGTCTACCGGCCCGTCACCGTGTGACCTTCCGCCGGGCGGCCGCGATCTCCTGCTGGACGGCATCCCGTCCCGCGAAGTCGCGGCCCGCCCGGCGGTACCAGTAGCGCGCGTTGTCGAGATCGCCCTCGAGCGTGTGCACGATGCCGTGCAGCCACGCCGCGAGGTTCGATCGCTCCGCCTGGACGATCTCGTGGGCCTGCTGCCACGCACCCGACTCAAGGAACTCGAGCGCCTTCGCCAGGACGTCACCGGATTTGGAAGTTTTCATGGAAAGCATGACCACCGCGCACATCCTGCCAGATGGCCGGAATCAGGTCAAACCGGCGCCCAAGACCACGCTGTTGTTGACAAGTGATGTGTCCGCTACTGGCTAGGCCTGTCCACACCTGGACACACTCGCACACGGTCTGGACCTGGGATAGATAGGGACCATGACCTCCGTCGAGTACCAGCAACTCGTTGAATTCCTGGGACGCCAGTTCACCGAGGTCGACCGCCGGTTTGGCGAGGTGGACCTCCGGCTCACCGAGCTGCGACAGGAGGTGCTCGGGCACTTCGATGCGATCTACCACCGCTTCGAGCGACTCGAGCAGGAGTACTACGCGATCACGCAGGCCCTGCGCCGGATCGAGGCGGGGCTCGCCGACAAGCGCGGTCGACGCGAGATCCTCGAGCGCGCCCTCGCAGAGCTGAAGCAGCACATGGCTGCGCTCCAGTCCCGGATCGAGGAGATCGAGCAGCGCCTTGGACGTTAGAGCGCCCGGCCGGTCCGGGCACAGGTCCCCCACGCAGGATCACGCTGACTCCCCGCCCGGGGTCGTCCTAGGCTCATGCCCATGGCACTGACCTTCCGGAAGCTCCACCCGCACTTCGTGGCCGAAGTGGGCCCGGTCGACCTCCGCCAGGTCCACGATCCCGAGACCCTTGCCCGGATCCGGGCGGGGATGGACGAATTCGCGGTCCTGGTCTTCCACGATCAGCCGTTCGCCGACGACGAGCACCTCGCGTTCGCGCAGCGGCTCGACGGCCTCCTGCACACGAAATCGGGGAGCAGCGCCCTCGTGAAGAACCGCTTCGGGAATGAGGCGCTCGGCGACATCTCGAACCTCGACGAAAACGGCGAGGTCATGAAGTCCGACAATCGCCGGCGCATGTACGGGCTCGGCAATCGCCTGTGGCACACCGACGCCTCCTTCCAGGATCCGCCGGGACGGTACTCGATGCTCTCGGCGAAGGTCGTCCCACCCGTGGCCGCCGATACGGAGTACGCCGACATGCGCGCGGCCTACGACGCGCTCGACGCTCAGATGAAAGCCCGGCTGGATGGCCTGCGGGTCCATCACTCGATCGCCCACTCGCGCCAGACGCTCGGCTTCGAGTTCTCCCAGGACGAGCAGGAGGCCTTGAAGGGCGCTGTCCATCCGCTGATCCGGACGATCCCGCGCTCGCTGCGCAGGTCGCTGTACGTCGCTTCGCACGCGTCGAGGATCATCGACTGGCCGGTCCCGGAGGGGCGGCTCCTCCTGCGGGACCTGATCGAGCACGCGACCCAGCCGGAGTTCGTCTACCGCCATTCCTGGCGCGTCGGGGACCTCGTGATCTGGGACAACCGCGCCACGATGCACCGCGCGCGGCCGTTCGACGACACGAAGTATCGCCGCGAGCTGCGCCGCGTGACAACGCTCGATATCCCCGAGCCCGCCCACACTCCTAGCGCGAGGGCTTGAGCTTCAGATCCTCGTAGGGCGCCGAGTAGGAGAATCCCTTGATGTGGTTGACACACGCTTCCTCGACGCGCGGCCCGATACCCCAGGGGAAGGCCAGCTCGTAGATCGGCACGTGCATCACGCGGTCGTGCATGATCTGCTGGATCTGGTAGAGCATGGCCTCGCGCTTCTTCCGATCCAGCTCCCGGGCCTGGCGCTGGTAGAGATCTTCGATCTCCGGCACGACTCCAGAGGAATAGATGCCGCCCTTGGTCACGTACACCTCGATCCGTGTCGCCGCGTTGCCGGCAGGGGCGCCCAGGCCCATGATCACGCCCTTGATCGTGTGCTCGCGCCACGCAGTGAGGAAGGCGGCGCGCTCCATCGTGCGCAGGCGCGTCCGGATGCCCACCGCCTGGAGGTAGTTACCGATCGCCTCGGCCAGCGAGAAGAACGGGGGAAACGGGGTCAGGTCGCCGGCGTCGAACCCGTTGGGGTAGCCCGCCTCGGCCAGCAGTTTCTTGGCTTGGGCAGGATTGTAGGCGGGCGGTTCGTAGACCCGCGCGAAGTCCAGGCTCCGAGGGATGAGGGCGCCGGTGGTGCGCGAGAGCCCGAGGGTCTCCGCCTGGTTGAGGGCATCGCGGTCGAGAGCGTGGCTGGCCGCCAGCCGCACGCGCCGGTCATGCCAGGGCGACTTCGGATCCCACTGCTCGGGCAGGTCCAGGAACACGACGCCGGGAGGCATGGAGGCGGCCAGCCGCAGCCCCGGCGTCCGCTTGATCTCCTGGGCCAGCGGCCCGCTCAAGAGATAGACGAGATCCACATCGCCCGCCTTGAGGGCCGCGGCGCGGGTCGTCTCGTCCGGCATGCTGCGGAACACGAGCCGCTTGATGGAGGGGACTTTTCGCCAGTAACCCTCGTACGCCTCCATGATCAGCTCCACCCCCGGCGTGAAGCTCACCACCTTGTACGGCCCCGCACCGATCGGCGCCTTCTTGAAGCCGTCGTCGCCCACCTTCTCGACGTAGCGCTTCGGCACGATCCACGCGGCCCCCGTGGCGGACGTGCCGTAGAAGGTCATGAAGTCGGGCCACGCCTCCTTAAGATGAAAGCGCACTCGGCCGGGATCGACGATCTGGATCTCCTTCACCCGGTCCTTGAGGAGCTTGGCCGCGGCGCCCCGGTACCGATCGAACGAGAACTTGACGTCCTCCGCCGTCACCGGGTCGCCGTTGTGAAACTTTGCGCCCTTGCGCAGGACGAACTCGTAGGTCAGCCCGTCCTTCGACGCCGTCCAGGACTCCGCCAGGCTCGGCGTGTTGTCTCCGGCCGGCATGGGCTTCACCACCGCGTCGTGGATGGCGTACAGCACCATGAACTGGTTGATGAACGCCTCGGTGTCGGCCGGATCCAACCATTTCGTGACGAGGGTGACGTGAAGCCCCCAGGTCATCGTCCCCTCGGGGGCCGCCGCGGCGGGCCGGGCGAGGGCCGGGAGGAGCAGCAGGACGGCCAGCGTGGCGATCCGTGAACGGGCGAGCAGTGGTCTCATGGGCTCCTCCGGGCGCTATCCTAGTCCACATCCCGGGGCCTCCGCCATCCCGCTCCCCCCTGCCCTGTTACGTTCGCACTGCTGATCTGCGTCAGTGCTCGAGAGACCGAGTCGGATTAATATCAAGCCGTGATCGCACGGACCGCCACTACACCAACTACCGCAATGCCCCCGACCGCGTGGGCGGCCGGGCGGCCGGGCCGCGCTACGTCTGCGTGTCCTGCCACGCCGCCAAGACCGACGCGCCGAACCTGGTGGGGAACCGCTTCCGCCCCTGAGCGCGCCCGGTCGCCCGCGCCGGCGCCTCAGAGCCGGCCGATGAACTCTTCCATCCGCCGGCGCGTCGCCGCGTCCGGCAGCCTGCCCTGCGCGGCGCCGAGATTGTCGAGGAGGTAGTCGACCCTCGCGGTCCCCGGCACGCAGCAGGTGACCGCCGGGTGCGACACGATGTACTTGAGGAAGAACTGGGCCCAGCTCGCGCAGTCGAAGCTGCTCACCCAGGGCGGCAGCGCCTTGCCCTGCACCGCCTGGAAGAGCCGGCCCCGCCCGAACGGCAGGTTGATCATCACCGCCATGCCCCGATCGGCCGCCAGCGGCAGGATCGTGGCCGCCGCTTCCCGGCTGTCGAGCGCGTAGTCCACCTGGATGAAGTCGAGCGTCTCGGCCCGCATCGTCCGCTCGAAGTCCGGATACTGCCGCGGAAACGAGGTGGTAATCCCCACGTAGCGGATGCGGCCCGCCTGTTTGAGCTCGCGCAGCGTCCGGAGCTGTGTCGCCGTGTCGCGCAGGTTGTGGACGGCGATGAGATCGACGCGGGAGGTCCGCAGTCGCCGGAACGACGCCTCGATCTCCTGGATCCCCGCCTCCCGCCCCGTGGCGCCGACCTTGGTGGCGAGGAAGAGCGACGCGCGGACGCCCAGCTCGCCCACGAGCTCGCCGACCACCGCCTCGGCGGTGCCATAGGACGGCGCCGTGTCGACCACCTTGCCCCCCCGCTCAGCGAGCTGGCGCAGAACTTCTCGGAGCGGCGCCATCTCGGCGGGCGTCGTCACCTTCTCCCATCGCCTCGCCGTCCCGATGCCGATCACCGGCAGGCGCTCGCCCGACGACGGAATGGCTCGCTCGATCAACGGCCCCGGCTGGGCCCAGAGCCGTCCCGAGGACAGCAGGAGCGCGGCGCCCGATCCGATACCGGCTTTGAGCAGCTCCCGGCGAGTCGTGAACACGTCTAGCACTCCGTATCCGGCTGAACGGGACATGACCGCCTTTTTGTCAATTTGCACCCCAGCTTAGCTGGATCGAGCCGAGAGAGATGACGACACGACCAAAACATACACGTCGAACGGGCGCCGTGTCGCCTATCGATCAGTTCCCCCCGGGCTGACTCAGCGATGGAGCTCACCGATGATGTGCTGCAGCGCTTCGCGATCAGCCGGGGTGCGAAGCGGCAGACCGAACTCGATCCCCGTCGCGACGCTTCCGTAGCGCTTCCTGAGCTTCGCGGCAAGCTCGTCGTAGGTCCCGATCACCGCGATGGTGTCGAGCACCTCGTCGGTGATGCGCTTGGGCAGCTCCTCCCAGCGCTTCTTCACCGAGTACTCGTGGAGCTCGTCGACCAGCGCCCCCCAGCCGTGATGCTCGAAGACCGCGCGGTAGGTGCGGGTCGACGCATAGAAGGAGATGCGCGACCGGACGTCCCGGATCCTCTCCTCCAAGAGCGCGGGCGTGGCTGCCGTCGCGATGAGCGGGCTCGGGATCAGGTCGAACCCCTTGAGGTCGCGTCCCGCCTTCTTCGCGCCCGCCTGCGCGCTCGGGACCATGACCTCAGCGATGTACTTCGGCGTGCAGATCGGATGGGGCCGGAACCCCTGGCATAGCTCTCCGGCCAGCCGGCACATCCCCGTGTTGACGGCGGCGAGCTGGATGGGGATATCCGGGTAATCGATCGGGCCGGGGTCGAACAGCGGGACCATGAGCGAGAGTTTGTAGTGCTCGCCCTGGAAGTCAAGGGGCACGCGGTTCTGCCAGCAGTTCCAGACGGCCCGAACGGCGAGGATGTATTCTCGCATGCGTGGCAGCGGCGGCGCCCACGCCATGCCGAAGCGCCGCTCGATGTGGCCCTTCACCTGGGGGCCGAGCCCCAGGACGAAGCGGCCCTTCGAGAGCGACTGGACATCCCAGGCCGTGAGGGCCGTGACCGTCGGACTGCGCGGGAATGCGATGACGACGGCAGTGGTGAGCCGGATGCGCTCCGTGCTCGGCGCGCCGAGCACGAGCGGGACGTAGGGATCGTTCTTGGTTTCGCCGCTGACGAGGCCGTCGTATCCCAGCGCTTCGACCTCGCGGGCCATGTCGGGGACCTTGAGCAGGTCGAGCCTCATGGACACGTCGCGCAGGCCGGGATCGACCTTGCCGATGGGGAGCAGCGTCTCAACTCTCATAGGTCCTCCTTACCGAGGTTGTGGGCCTGGTGCGGGGCCGTCGCCTTCGCGCGCCGGGCGGCGTCCGATCGACCCGACGATGCCGGCCGGGAACGTCAGACAGCAGATGATCACGAGCGAGCCGTAGAAGAGGATGTCAAGGCCCGGGACCTGACCGCCGAAGGCCCCCCGCAGCCACTCACCCGCCGGATAGAGGACGGCCGTTCCGACCACCGGCCCCCAGACCGTGCCCATGCCCCCGACCAGCGTGAAGAGGATGACCTTGATCGTGACGTCTGGGCCGAAGAACGTCCGCGGGTCGAGGAAGAGGAGGTACTGCGCGTAGATGGTCCCGCCGATCGCCGTGAGGGCACCGGTGATGCTCATCGCGGCGAGACGGACGGCAACCGGGTTGATGCCCATCGCTTGCGCCGCCGCCTCGTTCTCCCTCACCGCGCGGAAGCGGAAACCAAGCGCACCGAGGTGCACGCCCCAGGCGACGGCCTGGCCACTCGGCCGCCGGCTTGGCCCGGAACGTCGTCTGGAGCTGCGCGGCGAGCTCCTCCACGTGCGCGATCCTGGCCGCGGCCGTCACGAACCTTGGATCATCGGCGAGGTCGTTGCGGCCGATCGCCTCGCAGAACGGCCGCCAGAACGATTCCGCGGTCGTGACGACGAAGTGCCGGCCCTCGGAGTCGAGAAAGGTTTCGCTCGGCGCGATCATGGGATGGCGCGAGCCGAGCCGCCCCGGGACTTTACCCGACGCGAGATAGCTTTGCGCCTGCCAGGTGAGCAGCGCGAGCTGGCAATCGAGCAGCGACACCTGCACGTACTGGCCCTTCCCGGTGCGCAGCGCGCGAAGCAGGGCGCCCACCGTGCCGAGCGCCAGGTAGAGGCCCCGGCCAGGTCCGCGATCTGTTAGCCGACACGCGCCGGTTGCCCGTCGGCATCTCCTGTAATGCTCATTACGCCGGCGAGCGCCTGGATCGCCAGGTCAAAGGCGGGGATTGGCGCGTACTCCCCCTCGTCGTGCAGTCCGATCATCTCCCCGACACAGATCCTTGGATTCAGCGTCAGGAGGGATGCGTGGTCGATACCGAGCCGGCGCGGCACGTTCGGGGTGAAGTTGTAAATCACCACATCCGAGACGCGGACCAGGTCCCGGAGCGTCGCCATCCCGTCCACGTGCTTGAGATCCAGGGCCACGCTGCGCTTGCCGCGGTTTACCGAGAGGAAGAACGACGACTCGCCGTCCACGAAATGAGGGGGGATCTTCCGGGACATGTCGCCGGCGGGCGCCTCGACCTTGATAACATCTGCGCCGAGCTGAGCGAGTAGCTGCGTCGCGCACGGGCCACCCAGTACCCAAGTCAGGTCGAGGACACGGAACCCCTCAAGCATTACCGCCCAAACTACTCAACGTGTCTCAGCCCGGCAATAGTGCAAACGGCCCGGCGGCCCCGCAGCGGATATAGAGAGCGCCGCAGGGGTGTCATGGCCCACGCCGATCCCTTTGTTAGCAGATACACCGCGCCCTGGTCATGACACGACAAACTCCTCGCGGTGGCTGAAACCCTTGCTGTTATCGAGCAGAACACAGCGTGACGGCATGAGCTTGTAAAACCTTGCGTCGATCATCTTCCCGCCAACCCGAAAGAGCCCTTCCGGCGTCAACAGATCTCTTACAAACGGGAACTTCGCCACGTACGCGCTCATCATCGCCGGTATCTCCACCACTGATACTTCTTCCACTCTGCCTTCGATCTGCAATCCGCGTATCTCGCGCCAGTCCGCGTAGTTCTCGTGTATCGCCGCCGAGGCCGCCGGGTTCCGCCTGACGTTGGTGCAGTGCCGTGACTTCGGGTCCGAGAAAAAATAGATCGTGAAGTCGTGGCTGACATAAAACACCCCTGCCGCCCACGGCGCATCTCCCGCCGATGTCGCCAGCGTCATCACGCGATGCGCTTTCAGATAACCAATGATGTTGGCGCGGAGTCCGTCATCCAAGTCGTTGTTTCCACAGCCCTGACGGGTCTTCGAGATCTGTCACGTCGGGTCCCTTACTGCCCCGACGCCGGCTTGTCCGCTCCGGTCCAGCGATTGAGAAGATTGACATCCATCCCGAACTGTTCCAGCGCCTTGTTCACCAACTGGTTGATCAGGTCGTCCAGCGTCTTGGGCCGGTGATAGAACGCCGGGATGGGCGGCACGAGCACGGCCCCCGTCTCGGTGATCTGTGTCGTCAGCCGCAAGTGTCCGAGATGCAGCGGCGTCTCACGAATCATCAGCACCAGCTTGCGCCGCTCCTTCAGCGTCACATCCGCCGCGCGGCACAGCAAATTGGAATTGAACGAGTTTGCCACTGCCGAAAGAGTCTTGATCGAGCACGGCGCAATCACCATACCGTCGTGCTTGAACGAGCCGCTCGAAATGCAGGCTCCCACGTCGTCAACGTCGTGAACGTGGGTCGCCAACTTCAAAACGCTGCCCACGCCGTGATCCGTCTCAAGGGCAACCGTCCGCCTGGCCGAATTCGACATGACAAGATGCGTCTCGACTCCCGCCCGGTTCAAGACCTCGAGCACCCGGATGCCGTAAATCGCGCCGCTGGCCCCGGACATTCCCACGACTAATTTCATCTATCCTCCATAGCGCCACACTAGGCCGCTCCCACCCGCCCACCAGCACATAGCGCGCCCGCGCTCGGCGTGTCAAGGCCGGCTGTCGGGCTGGGCCCCGAGCTGCGCCGGCGGTCGCCCGACGAGCTTGCTGGCGGCCCTCGAGCGCTGCAAATGAAGCGACACAAGGAGACCAGATCGGTGTGGTCCGGGCATGAATCTGTCGGCCCGCTACTGGCCCGCACCCGCCGTCTTCATCACGAATTTGAGTCGGATGCCTCATTGAGCGTCCCACCCGCCTAGGCCACACTCCCGCGAGGTGGCTTGTATGGACGACCAATCATCCGTGCAACCGGACGCACAGACGGCCGTTCAGTTCCGGACCGACCGGGCTGGCGGGCGCGGGCTGCCGCTCTACTTCCGACTCCGCAATCTCCTCGAGGAGAGCATCCGCGCCGGGGCATTTCCGCCGGGCGCCCGCCTCCCGTCGGAGCACGAGGTCTGCCAGAAATACGGCGTCAGTCGGGCGACCGTCCGAGAAGCGCTGCGTGAGCTCGTCGATTCCGGCCTCGTAGTCCGGCAGCACGGCAAGGGTAGTTTCGTGTCCAGCATGACGAAGGACGCGGTTGAACCGGTCAAGCTCGTCGGCTCTCTCGAGGACCTCTACGATCAGGTCGAGCGGGTCGTGGCGAGGTCGGTCGAGATCGACCGGTGTCAGGGGCCGGTGAGGGTGCTGGAGCGACTCGCGCTTCCGCCCGAGACCCCGCTGATCGTGGTCCGGCGCGTGCGGGAGGTGAACGGCAGGGTGCTCGCCTGGACCGTGAACTTCCTCCCCGTCAACATCGGCCGGCGGCTCCGCAAGGCCGATTTGCTCAAGTACCCGCTCCTCCGCCTGCTGGAGGAGCGGCACGGGATCAAGATCGCCGAAGCGGTCCAGACGCTCCGCGCGGTGCTCGCCAATCGTGAAACCGCTCTTCACCTGGAGGTCCCGTTCGCCTCGCCGCTGCTGTTCGCCGAGCGCCTGTACCTCGCGCCGGGCGGCACGCCGATTCAGCTCGTTCAGAGCCACTACCGCGCCGACCGCTATGCGTTCGCGGTGCGCCTCCAGCGGCTCAAAGCACAACACTGGTCCTGGGGCCGCGGTCACTGATCAAGGAGAATCATTATGGCGCAGATCACCGTCGCTCTAGCGCTGGCGAAGCTTCTGGAACGCATGGGCACGGAGTACGTGTTCGGCGTGAACGGTCACGGCAACTGGGCGCTCCTCGATGCATTGGTGCACGACACACGGATCAAGGGGATCCCGGCCCGAGCCGAAGACCACGCGCTGCAGATGGCGGACGGGTACTGGCGAGTCCGGCGCCAGGCCCCGATGCCGATCGTGACGACGAGCGTCGGGCCGGGCAACGCGAACATCGTGTCGGCCCTCGCCGGCGCCTTCTATGAGTCCATCGCGATGCTCGTCTTCGCCGGCGCGGGCGCGACACACTGGTTCGACCGGGGCGGAATCGAAGAGGCATATCGGTACGCGCCCGAGGAGTGGACGCAGATCGTCAAGCCGATTTCGAAAAAGGCCGTGCTCATCACGCGCCCCGATACCGCGGTCGATATGTTCCTGCGAGCCTACCGCACGGCGATCACCGGGCGCCCCGTCAAGGAGGCCCCGGACGGCGACGTAGCCGTCCTGATGATAGCTCGCGACCTGCTCGTCCGTCAGGTACCGCCGCCGCGTGACCGCCGTCATCGCCATGAGCAATCCCTCCGGGGCTCGCTGTGGTCGTTCCCGGGCCGCCCGAGCGGGCAGCCGCGAAGCCGAGATGCGGCGATGCTACCGGAACGGGCCCAGCAGTGTCAACGACTCGACCGTTCGAGTGTGACCGGGGCACTCCTCGACCGTGAGACAAGTCGATCCCCCTGATTGTGGGCTGGTGGCCGCCTGCGCGTCATCGCCACCGTGCAGAATATCCCCTCGCCGGGCAGGCCATCCTCGCCCCCAGGGCCCGCTCCGGCGCCCTCACGTCGCCCGTAGCTCAAGTCCTTCTCTCGAGGCTGCCCCTGCCACCCGACGGCGGCGCCCCACGGCCCCGCAGCCGCACCCCTCCGCCCGCTTCGTGACCGCGAGCCCGTGGCGGCGCAGGATGGCCCCGGTCAGCGGGCGATCGCGGTGCGGACGCTCGCCGTCGCCCCGGTGACGCGCGCAATGCCGGGTGTCAGGCTGGGGCCCGCAGGGGAGGCCGCATGTCGCCCACCCGCATCGCGCGGCGAGGGAGCCGAGGGAACCCGCGTGTGTCCGTCCTATCCGCCCGCCGCGCCTGCGTCACCCGAGGCGCTTGAGCGCTTCCGCCTTCGTCCGCTCGAGCTCCGCGATCGCGTTCGCGCGCTGCAGGATGAGCTGGGCCCGGCGGTAGACCGGGACGTCGACCATCTTGCCGTCGAGGTTCACCGAGGCGGTGCCGCGCTTGACGCCCTCCTCGAACGCTTCCACCGCGCGGCGGGCGTACTCGACCTTCTGCGGATCCGGAGAGAAGACCCGGTTGAGGACGACGACCTGCTCCGGGTGAATGCAGCCCGCGCCCTCGCAGCCCAGGCTTCGAGCCCGCGTGGCGGCGCCTTCAAACGCGGCGAGGTCCCGGAAGCCGGCGATGCTGCCGAGGAGGCCGACGGCCTGGATGCCGACCGTCTTGCAGACGGTGACGACCCTCGAGACTCCGTAGAGCAGCTCGATCCCGTCGGCGGAGGGCTCGACGCCGAGAGACAGGCAGTAGTCCTCCGGGCCGACGCCCATCGTGACGATCCGCGGGCTCGCCGTCGCGATGCTCTCGCACGCGAGGAGTCCCTTCGGCGTCTCGATCGCGATGCTCAGCGTGACGTGGCCCACCGGGATGCCGCGGGCCCGCTCCAGCCGCTCGACCTGCGCCGCCAGGCGCTCGATCTCCGCAGCGGTCTCGACCTTCGGGATCGAGAGGCCGGCAAGCCCGGGCCACACCGACGCGTCGATGTCGTCGGACAGCAGCGCGGGATCGTTGTTGACCCGCACGGCAACCTCGGCGCCGCCGCGCGCGACCAGCGGGAGCGTGTCCTTCACGAGCTTCCGGGCACTCGCCTTCGCCGCCGCCGGGACGGAGTCCTCGAGGTCGAGGACGATCGCGTCGGCGCCGCGCGTGTGCGCCTTCTCGATGAAGCGGGGGACGTTGACGGGAAGGATCAGCGAGGAGCGGCGCACGCGGAAGCTCATGCCATGACCCCCTGGTGTTCGGGGCGAAGGACGACGAGGGCGTCCACGGCGACGGCGCCCTCGCCGGCGTCGCGGACCATGAGGGGGTTCACGTCGATCTCGGCGATCCGGTCGTCCAGGTCGACGGCCAGCCGGGCGACCCGCACGAGGACGTCCGCCACCGCCTCAACGTCGGCGGGCGCGCGGCCACGGAAGGCGCCGAGGGCCGGCGCGGCCCTGAGCGACGCCAGCATGTCGCGCGCGTCGTCGATCGCGAGCGGCGCGACGCGGCGGCTGACGTCGCGCATCACCTCGACGAGCACGCCGCCGAGGCCGCACGTCACCACGGGACCGAACTGCGGGTCGCGGGCGACGCCCACAATCATCTCTCGCGCTCCGGTCACCATGGCCTGGACGAGGACGCCGCGGACGCGAGTGGCCGGATGATCGGCGGCGAGGCGCCTCATCGTCTCGGCCCACGCGGCGCGGAGCGCGTCCTCGCCGGCGATGGAGAGGCGCACGGCTCCCGCCTCCGTCTTGTGCGGGACGTCGGGCGAGACGACCTTCAGCGCGACGGGGTACCCGATGGCAGCGGCTGCGGAGACCGCGGCGTCGACGTCGGCGACGAGCGTCTCGCGGGGTCCGGAGATGCCGTAGAAGCCGAGCACGCGGCGCGACTCCAGCTCGTCGAGCGTCTCTTGCTTGCCGGCGAGGAACGCCCGAGCGGCTGCCGCGTCGGCGGCGGGCGCGGGAGGAGCGGGCGTCGCGCGCGCGCGAGAGCGGCGCCGGCGAAAGCGATGGTAGGCGACCATCGCCTGCACGGCGCGGAAGTACTTGTCCGGCGTCGAGAAGATCGGGATGGGGCTCCGCTCGAGCAGGCGGAAGCCGTCCTCGTCACTGACGCGGCCCTGGGGATCGCGCCGCGTGCCCGTCCACAGCACGATCAGCGGCTTGTCGGTCTCCGAGGCGACGCTGATCAGGTCGCGCGCAATCCCTGTCGAGCGCTCGCCGACGGCCGGCATCCCGAGCGCGACGGTGAGGATGTGGTAACGGTCGTCAGCGATGAAGAGCCGGAGGATCTCCGGGAGGTGCTGGGCGCCCTGACCGCGGATGTCGGCGGGGTTGCCGAGCTCGCCGAGGATCAGCAGATGGCCGCTCGCCGCGAGGGCGCTCGAGATCTCGCGCGAGAGCGGCGGAAGATCGAGGCCGTGGGCTCCGCACTTGTCGGCGAGCAACACGCCGAGACCCCCGGACGTCGTGAGGATCGCCAGACCCTCCCCGCGTGGCTCGGGGCAGCGATCGAACATGGAGCCGACCTCGAAGAGATCGTCCGGATCGGGGACACGGATGATGCCACCCTGCGCGAACGCCGCCTCGTACACGGCATCCGAGCCCGTCATCGATCCCGTGTGAGAGACGGACTGGCGGGCTCCGAGCTCCGAGCGTCCCACCTTGCAGACGACGAGCGGCTTGCCCGCGTCGGCAGCTTCCTCCGCGGCCTCGAGCAAGTGCCGCCCGCGGCCCGGCTTCAGGCCCTCGATGAGGGTCGCGATCACGCGCGGCGCCGGATCGCGGACGAAGGCCCGGATGAAATCGACGGAGTCGAGGACGGCCTCGTTGCCACTCGACACGACGTGGCTGAAGCCGATGTCCCGGTCGGCCGCCGGCGACAGGATCGAGGCGAAGGCGAGCGCGCCGCTCTGGGAGACGAGCGCGATCCGGCCGGGCGGGATGCGGAGTCCCGAGTAGGCGTGCATCATCGCCGGCGCCGCGGCGTTCGCGATCCCGAGACAGTTCGGTCCGCAGACGAGGAGCCCGGTCCGGCGGGCGAGGGCCTGGATCTCCTCCTCGTCGCGGCGGCCGTCGTGGCCGGCCTCCGCGAAGCCGGCGCTGATGACGACGGTGGCGCGGACGCCGCGCTTCGCGCACTCCTCGAGCACGCCGAGCACCGCGCGCTGGGGGACGACGACGGCGGCGAGATCGACCGGCTCGGGCAGGGCCTCGACGCTCGGGAACGCGGGGTAGCCGTCGATGGACTCGGCGCGCCGGTTCACGAGGTAGATCGCGCCGGCGAAGCCGCCCCCGGCGAGGTTCGAGAGCAGCCGGCTCGCATAGGGATTGGACCGCGAGGCGCCGACGAGCGCGATCGAGCGCGGCGCGAGGAGCGGCTGGAGATCGGGGGCCCG
This sequence comes from Candidatus Rokuibacteriota bacterium, assembly GCA_030647435.1. Taxonomy (NCBI): domain Bacteria; phylum Candidatus Rokuibacteriota; species Candidatus Rokuibacteriota bacterium. Next base: position 8,085 of record JAUSJX010000123.1, on the reverse strand, counting down.
GGCGCTCAAAAGACGCTCGGGAGCCACGTGTAGAGCACCGGGACGTACGTGACGAGGATCCGCACGGCGACCTCCACGAGAAGTGTCCGTCTTCAGCGCCTTTGGGACTCCGTGAGGCTGCACGGAACCGATAGGTCGCCAGTCAGCTCACCCTGGGTGCCCTGCGTGGCTGCGGCCCGATTGTAGCGAACACGCCGGGCCAGGGTCCGGCTCTTTTGGGCCGCCCGCCGCCGCAGTATCGCCTCCCGCCGGCCGTCATACACATCGGCCGGCGTCACATTCCCGATCCCCTCGTGGTACCGCTCGTGGTTGTAGAAGCGGATGAAGTCCGCCATCGCGGCCCGGAGGACCTCAGGGCTCGTGTAGACCAGCAGATTGAGCCGCGCCTTGAGCGTCTCGTGGAAGCGCTCGAGCTTGCCGTTGGTCTGGGGTGATGGGGGGCGCAGTAGATGTGCCGGATCCCCCGGGCACGCAGGTAGTCCTCAAACGCGGCCGCCAGGTAGCCTGAGCCCCGGTCGGTGAGCAACCGCGCTCGGGACTCGACCGGCGCCGCCGGCATGCCCGTCCACTCCACGGCCTGCTGGACCACCTCGCTGATGGCCTCGGCCGTCTGCTCCGCCTTGAGCTTCCAGGCCAGGATGAACCGGGAATAGTCGTCGAGCACCGAGATCAGGTAGTACCACCCCCAGCCCACCACGAAGAAGTAGCTGGCTCGGACTGCCACTGCTCATTGGGCCGCGTCGTCTTCACTCGGTACTCTGGACCTGCCGGGAAGCCCACCACTTTGACCTCGCAAATCAGGCCATGGCACTTCAGCACCCGGTAGACCGTGGACTCCGACAAGGCAAAGCCTCCGCGGTCCATCAGCCAGAGAAAATACCCGAGGCGCCTCGATCACCCTACACCGTTGCGCCCCATGCCGGCGCTCTGGGCGAGTTCACTTGCCACGTGCAGTGAGGAAACCTTATGAGTTCGAGCACAAAGCTGTGCCGCCAATACTCGAACTCTCACTCTTCAATCCGATGAGGAGCGTCATCTTAGTAGCGGCCCCCGCCTTTGCCGCCTGCGTCGCTTGCGTCGCCTCTCCCGTCCGCTTCACCGGGAAACATCATTTGAAGAACTGTGTAAGGGAACTTCACAGACGACATCCGCCGCGACATTGACGCCTCCCTCACCTCCTGCAGCTCCACAGGCAGGAGCGTAGATAACATAAAGCCCGTTCTCAGTCATGCCGCCCTGCGGCCCAGGCGCTTCCCTCCTTGTCACAGCTCTTCCCCTTGGCTCTTCCCCTTGTCACAGCGACGAGGCCGTCCATCTCCATGGCGCTCAGTCCTCCGCGAGCCACACGTCCTGCAGCTTCTGGTTGGAGAATTGATTGGGCGGGGCGACGTAATTCTTCACCTTCGCCCAGTGCACCACGTTCCGCGTCCACCACAACCCCGGCAGGTAGTGCACGTTCTCCAGGACGATCCGTTCCATCTCGTTGGCGAGCTTCTTGCGCTCGACGGGGTCGAGCGAGCGCGCCTGTCGCGCGTACAGATCGTCGAGCCTCGGGTCGGAGAACCGGCCCCAGTTCTCGGTGTCCCCCGTGGTGTAGCGATTGAGCCACACATCGGGATCGTCCATGAACGTGCTCGGCGAGGAAACGATCAGCTCGAAGTTCCCCGTGTTCTGCCCATCCGCGAACCAGGCCGCCGTCTCGAGCGGGCGATGCTCCGCCTCCACCCCGATCTTGCGCCACTCCTGGATCACGAACACCCCCCAGTCCTGGAAGGGCAGCCTGATGTTGCGATTCTTCAAGACGACCTTCAGCCCGTTGGGATAGCCGGCCTCGGCCAGGAGCCGCCGCGCCTCCGCCCGGCTCTTCTCGATGTCCTTGCCGAACCCCGGGAGCTTCTGCAGCTCCGCCTCCGGCAACGCAAACTCCGAGCCCGGGCGCAGCGATCCCCCGACGAACTTCAGTCCGTTGATGGGAAACAGCACCTTGCCCGCCGTGTACCGATCGATGCCCAGTGTGAGCGCCTTGCGCACCCGAACGTCGTTGAAGGGCTTCACCGTGTGGTTGACCGCGATCCCCCAGGAGGAGCTCATGCCCGTTTCCTGCACGACGACCTTGTCGCCGAGCTGCTTCTTGATCGCCTCTACCTCCGGCCCCGGCATGTTGCGGAACTCGACGTAGGCGCGGCCGGAACGAATCGCCGCCGCCCGCACGGACGTCTCCGTGCTGATGAAGAACTTGTACCCGTCGAGATAGGGCCGGCCCTTGATGAAGTAGTCGGGGTTCCGTTCCCCCTCGAACGTGGAGCCGCGCGTGTAGTTCTTGAACTTGAAGGGCCCCGAGCCTACCACGTGCGTCTTGAAGTAGTTCGGGTCCTGGTCCAGGTACTGCTTCGGGTAGATCACGTTCCACGGCGACGCCAGGTTGACGAGGAGGGCGGCGGACGAGAACTTGAGCCGGAACACCACGGTGCCGGAGTCGGGGGCCTCGATCCGCTCCACCGCCGAGTAACTGGTCTTTCGCGTGCTCCGGACCCCCTCCGGCGGGAAGATGATCTTGTCGTAGCTGGCCTTGACGTCAGCCGCTGTCATGACCGAGCCGTCGTGGAACCGGATCCCCTGCCGGATCTTGAACGTGTAGGTCCGCCCATCAGGCGCGATCTTCCAGTCCGTGGCCACGTCGCCGATGATCTTCGAGAAGTCGTACGGGTCGAACTGCAAGAGCAGGCTGTAGCACGGCGCCACGAGCTGGATATTGGCGAAGGTGCCCTCCTGGTGGGGGTCGAGGCTCGGCGGCTCGGCGCCGATGACCGCCAGCAGGATGCCCCCCCCGCGGGGCGTTTCCGCCGCCTGGGCCCCGGCGGACATCCCCACATCTGCCGAGGCAACCAAAAGCGCGAGCGCAGCGATGGTGAACAGCATTCGGTGACGTCGGACTCCTCGCCTCATCATCTGACACCTCCGTGGGTGACGTAGTCTCGAACGACGCGGCAGCAGTAGAAATCTAGCGGTCGGCCGAAGCGCTACACGATCTCCCGGCCGTCGATGAGCGCCACGCGCAGCTCGACGATCAGCCGTGCAGGATCCCCTCGCCGTGCAGGCCATCCTCGCCCACCTTGCCCGCTCCGGCGCCCCCGCGCCACCGGGCACCCGCAACGGCCGCTCGAGGGGGCGAAGGCAAGGGTCGGCATCGCGATCGTCCGCTGCCCCCAGCTATGCTGCGCCGCCGCGGTCGAGCGGTCAAGGCGCGGGCGCAGAGGCGGCGAGAGTGAGGCGTCGAGGGTCTGACCGAGCGGGGAGTTTACCCGATCGCAGCCGAGGCGGGCGGGGCCGGGCCGGGCGGGTCGGGGGCGCCGGAGCGGGCAAGGTGGGCGAGGATGGCCTGCACCGCGATGAGATCTTGCACAGGGTGGGGAAATTTCGATGACCACAAGTGGGGACATTTGGGTGACCGTTGACACGCTCGTCCCGGGGCCATACCCCACCGGTTCCCGGGACATAACCATGAATCCGTTCCTCACCTCCACCATCGGTGCGGCGTTCCTGCCCAGCGCCTGGGTCGAGGCCGCCGCGGTCCCGAGACGGCACGAGCTTCCGTGGCTCGAAGGCGTCACGTACGTGGCCGCGGTCGATCCGAATGGCGGTGGTCCTGACGCCTTCACGTTGGCGATCGTTCACGCCGAGCGCGACGGGGCGACGACGAAAGTCGTGCAGGACCGGATGAAGGGCTGGTCCAAGCCGCGCGACAGCGCCGCCAACCTCGAGGGCGCCGTGGCGGAGATCGCGTCGATATGCAAGACCTACCGGATCAAGGAGGTCGTCGGGGATCGGTACGCGAAGGGCTGGGTCCGCGAGGCATTCGCGCGCCACGAGATCACGTACCGAGATGCCACCGCGAAGGTGAACGGAGAAAGCGTGGTGTTAGACCGTTCGTCAGCGTACCTCGAAGCCGAACCCTTGTTCGCCCAGGCGCACATTGAGATTCTCGATCACCCGACGCTCATTCGCGAGCTTCGCATGCTGGAGCGCCGCCCACAGGTCGGTGGGAAGGATCGTGTCAACCACCCGCGAGGGCAGCATGACGATCACGCGAATGCTCTGGCGCTCGCCGCGGCGACGATCAACTCGAAGCCGAAACATTGGGGTTTCCTCCCGCCGCGAGTCGTCGTGATGCCGACCAGCGCCGAGAAGGCCCATGCGTTCATGACCAAGGGCGACGAAGACGGTAGCATCGCGATACCAACGAAGTTCGGCCTCGAACGGTACCACGATCCGCGAGGGATGTGATGGACGAGGAGCGAGTCTGCTTCGCGATCATGGACTGCGCGCACCCAGCGCCTGGCATCCCCGTGCTTGAACTCCTCGAACGCTGAGTGCCCGGTCACGCCAGGAACACCACCGGACTGAGTTGAACGGGATCCGTGAACGCGCGCTCAACGGGACGCTTGGCAAAGCGCCTCCGCAGGCGCGCGCCGCACTCGATGCTGTCAGGATGACGCTCACGGACGACGACACGAAGTCCGCGTCGAGCGCATGAAGGCGGCGGTCGGGAACCGCGTCAGATGTAGAAGTTATTGACTCCTGCGTAAGTAATGTCCCTTCCTCCGGTGCAAAGGCCCTCGTCCGGCGGGAAGACGTCGTTCTTGTTCGCCACGGGGTTCGAGCCTGGTCCGGCAGACCTCGACCGTGAGATCCACCGCCTCGAGAAGAAGAAGGCCGCGGGCGCCGAGCTCGTGATGACGTAGCCCGTCTTCCAGCAGGACCTGCTCGACGCCGTCCTACGGCGCATCGAGCACCTAGGACTACCCATCATCGTCGGGGTGCTCCCGCTCGTGAGCTACAAGAACGCGGAGTTCCTCCACAACGAGGTCCCCGGCATGCAGATCCCGGAGGAGATCCGCAAGCGCATGCGCCGGATGTCCGGCGGCGAGGCGGCGCGCAAGGAAGGCGTGAAGATCGCCCGCGAGATGCTCTTCGCGGTGCGGGACCGCGTGCAGGGCGCCTACCTCATGCCGCCCCTCGGCAGGTACGAGCTAGCGCTGGAGGTGCTGGAGGGTCTGAAGCAGTAGCCCCTCGGCCGGTGGGGCCTCACGCAAAATGCGGCAGGACGCGCTCGCCGAGCAGCTCGATGGCCTTCATGACGCGCTGGTGCGGCATGCCGGGCCAGTGCAGGCGAAAGCCCATCTGCTGGATGTCCAGGCGCTCCTGATGCCGCGCGATCTGTTCGATGCAGTATGCGGGATCGCCGACGATGAACCGATCCTGCCGCAGTTGCTCGATGGGCAGACGAAACGTCTCACCCGCGGGCAAGACGTTGTCCTGGCCCCATTGCGCGTAGGCTTCGTACTTGGTCGCGAGGTACGGCAGGGCTTCGCGCAAGGCCGTGTCCATGTCGCGCGCGATGTAGAGCTCCTTGCCCAGACTGAACAGCGGAGGCGGAAACGGCTTGCCCTCCGCTTCCAGGGCGGCGCGGTATAGCGCCACCTGCCGCTCCAGCGTCGCCAGGGTGGCGTGGCCGGCAATGGCCCAGGCATCGCCGATACGGGCGACGCGCCGGACCATCTTGTCGTTGCTGGCCGCCACCACGATGGGCGGCCGCGGCTTCTGCCGCGGCCTCATGGTGAGGCCGACGTCCTCCAGGTGAAAATGCTCGCCATGGAAGGTCACACGCTCCTCGGTCCACAGCCGCCGCACCACGTCCAGGACCTCCAGAAAGCGAGACAGCCGCCGGCCGCGCGGAATCCCGAAGGCATCGAACTCGACGTCGCGGTATCCGAGTCCCACGCCGAACACCAGCCGCCCGCCGCAGATCACGTCCAGGGTGGCGAGGGACTCCGCCACATCCACCGGATGCTGCAGGGCCAGCAGCATGATGCCCGTTCCCAGCGTCATCTCTCCGATCTCGGCCGCCACGCGTGCCAAGACCGGGAGCGGCTGCATGTACTGGAACGGCGCCGCCAGGTAGTGCTGGCTGGCGCTGACGTGATGGAACCCCGCCCCCCGCGCCAGCCGCACCATCTCCAGCAGCTCGGCGAACCGCTGCGACATGTCGTCGCCCACGGGATGCTGCACCGGCAGTGACAACCCGAATCGCATCGCTCCCCTCCTCTCCCCTTCTCGCGATCTGGCCGGTGGGCTCCCACCCGTCCCGGGGTGCCTCACCGGCCAGCCGATGGCTGGCGGGCGCTCAGGCCGTCGCCAAGCCCAGCGAGCCGGGATCGAACGGGTACGGCACCGCTGGCCCGTTGCGTCGCGGCAGGACGACGCTCGCCGTGCCGGGCGTCCCCTCGTCACCCTTCTGGTTCTTCAGGCCGATCTCGAGATCGACGACGCCGTACGGCCCGTGGGCCTCCGTCTTGACCACGCGGCCCCACGCGGTGAGCGTGTCGCCGGGCACATTCATGCCGCGGAACTGGAAGCTGATCTTCCACAGCCAGCCGGTTTCGCCGACCCAGTCGGTGAGGAGCTGGACCATCACGTGCTGCTTCCACGACCCGTTCACCATCACGTCGGGAAGCTTGTCGTGCTCCGTGGCATACCGCCAGTCGTAGTGGATGCGGTGCCAGTTCTCCATGGCCGCCGACCACCGCATGACGTGCGCGGTGGTCATCGGTCCCTTGACCACCACCGGAATCTCCTGTCCGACCAGGACATCCTCGAACACAGGTGCCTTCATCGCCTCGTCCTTTCAGCGCAGGATGAGCGTGTTCGTCGTCTTGAGCAGCGGCTCGCCTCGCTCGTTGCTGTAGAGGTCCTCGATCACCACGAACACCATCGTCCCAGACTTGCCGTCGCGCTGGTAGATGTCCTTGAAGCGGCTCTTCACGAAGAGACGCTCGCCGTGGCGCGCGTAGCGGAAGAACTCGTAGTCGTAGCCGCCATTCAGCAGGCGCACCAGCGGGACCTCGACCGGCGGCAGGCCCGGCCGCATCCGCCGGTTGCGGCCGTCGAAGTCGGGATCGCCCATCTGGTCCAGGGGATCCGGCGCGTCGGGCGGGCGCCGGAAGGCGTGTGCCGGGAACGCCGGCGGCGCCACCAGGCCGCCGTAGCGGCTCTGCTTCGCCCACTCGGCGTCCCAGTAGCGCCGCGCCGGGTCCATCGTGGCGTGATGGAACCGCCGCACCTCGCTCGGCTCCACGGCGTGGTACGCCTCCACCGGCTCCGATTCGGCGCCGATCACGGCCTTCACCTCATCGGTGATGTAGTTGACGCCCATGCCTCTGCTCCTCCTCGAGCGCGAAGTTTCCGGCTCGCCACGCTCCGCGCCGCGCGCGCCGGCCCGGCGTGCGCGCCCGCGTCATCCTCAGCGCCGGATGAGGGTCGTGCGCAGCACCGCGCAGAGCGTGCCGAGCTGGTTGGTGAACCGCCGCTCCTCGACGACCACCCCGAGCGGGCCCGAGCGCCCCTGCTTGAGGCGCGCGTCGGTGATCACCATCTGCATCGCGATCTCGTCGCCCACGATCACCGGATCGCGGAACTCGTACTCGTCCTCGCCGTGGACCGTCGCCTTCCCGAAGGGGAAGTCGATGCTGTGCTCCGTGCCGTTGAAGTAGAAGAGCCACAGGAGCGGCCACGGCGCCACGACGCCGCGATAGCCGCGCGCGATTGCCGCCGCGGCGTCGTAGTGGATCGGATCGAAGTCCTCCACCGCCTTGGCCATCTTGCGGACGGCCCCGAGCTCCACCGCCATGGTGTCGGGCTTCCCGACCGGACCGACGAGCCCGGCGAGGAACTTCTCGATGTCCGGGACCGACATCTCCATGTCGCCGTTCAGGGGGTCCGGCGGGGCACCGCCGTCACCGCGCGCCCCGGCGTCGTGTTCTCGCCCCGCTGGTTCTCGATCCAGCACTCGATTTCGAGCACGCCCTCGCCGTCCTGCACGTACGTCTTCTTGACGCGACCGCGGAGGTACGCCATGTCCCGGGGCATCGTGGAGCCGACGTTCCGGTCGGCGAACCGGAGCAGCCGCGCGTTTCGCCCGACCCAGTGCGCGACCTCGGTCAGGAGGTACGACGCCATCAGCGGCCCGGACAGGATGATGCCGGGCAGACCCTGGGCCTTCGCCACGTGCTCGTCGTGATGGAATTC